>JAFMES010000094.1 GCA_017856605.1 Chitinophagaceae bacterium | reverse complement strand
AGAATGATGGTGCTGATGATGAGTCCTGCTACCATCCCTCCAAAATATCCGTACCCATTGAACCTCCACCAAACCCACTTCAGCATATTGGCAGCGGCATATCCGCCATAGAGAGCAGAAGTGATCCAGAGAGTGAGTCGATTCAAAGATTCGGCATTGAAGCCAAAGCCAATGCCTACAATCACTAAGATCAAAGAGGCATATAAACTATAGCGAATAAGGACTTCAGCAGGGGCATCGGGACGAATGTATTTCTTATAGATGTCGTTGACGATGTATGCTGGTGCCGCATTGATGATGGCAGAGAAGGTCCCCATGAAAGCCGCCAACAGACCGGCGATCAGTAGTCCCTTGAAGCCAATGGGAACAAACTTATTGATCGCCAACGGCAACACTTTTTCAAAATCGATGTTGGCGCCCATTGCGGCCATCTCCGGCTGAAGGTATACCAGTCCCAACACCGCAAACCCCGCCACCATCAGGTAACGCGGAATGTACATCACCAGGATGGTACTCATGCTCATCTTCGCAGCATCGGATGGTGTTCGTGTACTGAGGATGCGCTGCATATCGTAACTCGGAACGGGACCTGCAATGGAGGCAAATATTCCTTTGAAGACCATCATCATCAGTAAAGCACCAAACCATCCAAAACCATCTGAAGCAATTTTATCATTGACCAATGGATACGGTGTGGTAGTCCAATCCAGATCAAGTTGCCAACCCGACCATAGATTATCCCATCCAGTCGGAACTACTGCCGCAATCTGTTCAGCTGTAACCTGTGTATATCCAATATAGGCAACCAATAATGCACTGAGCGTCATCAACACAAACTGCAACACTTCCGTTGCCACAACACTGTACATGCCACCTTTCACAGTATATACCGTGGTGATGCCACAAATCAGCAGCGCATAGGCGCGTTCGTTGGGAATGACCCAATTGCCAATGCGAAACGACAAATCATAAGGAAGGATGGAAGTGCAGAACTTTCCGATGCCTTCAAAAAAATAGGCCATGAAGCCCATCACACTCACCAGTGCGAACACTACTATAATTATATAGGAAAGCGTTGCACCCCTTCCCTCTCCAAATCGGAAGCTGATCCACTGAGCTCCCGTCATGGCATTGCTTCGACGCATCCAAACTGCCAGGAAAACAAATACAAAGACCTGATTCCATACCGGCCATAGCCAAGGAATCCATGCACTTTTTAATCCATACACAAATAGGATCATGACCGTCCACATGCTTCCGCTGATGTCCCACATACCAGAAGCGTTGGAAAGTCCCAACGTATACCATTTCATGGAATTTCCACCGAGGAAATACGATTGTAAATCGCGCGAAGCCAACCTTGATAAATAAAAACCCGCCGCGAGCGTGAGACCCAAATATGCCAAGATGATCAGTAAATCAAGCGGATGAAGTGACACAACGGATCTTTAATAATTTTTATAAAGCTAATTATAAATAATAATTATTTTTAAAAATAATTTCCACTCCCACCATGGTTCAGCTTTGCTCGAAAATAGTACGCACAATCGGTATTCTTCTGCTGTTTGCCATGGTGATTGGTGGATGTAAAAAAAATTCAGGTGAGGATCCTCCAGTTCGACCTCCGGGTCCGGTGGAACCGGTATGGGATCCGAATGCCATGCGCGGAGTGTGGATTACTACCACGGCGAGTACGGCGCTGGACAATCTGGATAACATTCAGGCAACAGTGACGGCATGCAAAAAAGCAGGGATCAACCATTTGTTTGTAGTGGTTTACAATAACGCACGCACGATTTATCCAAGTGAAGTCATGAACCGGTTGATTGGTGTTCGTCAGTTGGAAAAATTTTCTGGTCGCGATCCCCTCAAAGAAATCATCACTGCCGGAAAGGCTGCGGGATTGAAAGTCCATGCCTGGTTCGAATATGGTTTTTCTTCATCCTATAGCGCACAAGGTGGAGCAATCATTCGCGCGAAGCCCAATTGGGCGGCCTTGGATCAGAACAGAAGTTTAGTAGTGAAAAACGGATTCGATTGGCTCAATGCGTTCGACCCCGAAGTGCAGCAGTTCATGATTGATCTTTTTAAAGAAGTTGCAACAAATTACGAAGTGGATGGCGTGCAAGGCGATGATCGTCTCCCTGCTGTGCCATCATCTGCAGGTTACGATGATTATACCGTAGCGGAGTATAAAAAAGAACACAATAATGCATTTCCGACAACCAATATAAAAGATCCGGCCTGGCTGAAGTGGAGAGCAAATCGCTTGAACGCGTTCATGAAACGATTGCATACAGAAATGAAATCCATTCGATCAACGTTGCAAGTCACCATGTCACCTTCCCCCTATCCGTTTTCGTTGGACGAATACTTGCAGGACTGGCCTACGTGGGTGGACAGCGGATGGGTAGATGCTGTTATACCACAATGCTATCGATACGATATTGGTCCCTATTCCACCACCCTTCAACAGCAAAAATCATATTACCGCAGCACCACGATTCCCCTTTATCCAGGAGTGCTGGTAAAATCAGGAACTTATGTAGCCAGTGCAGGGTTTTTAACGCAAATGATTCAGGCTAATCGCAATGCGGGCTTTAAAGGTGAAGTGTTTTTCTTTTATGAGGGACTCAAAGATGCATTGCCGTGGTTTGAAGGACAATATCCGTTCATTAAATAATTAGTTTATGAAACAGCTCTTCATGGGACTGCTGCTCATTGTAGTAGTATCCTGCAATAAACCCGCATTCAATCCATTGGAACATGTTGATTTGTTCTTGGGTACTGGAGGGCATGGACATGTTCATCCAGCAGCCACAGTTCCGTTTGGAATGGTGCAGGTGGGTCCCGATAATGGAATTGATGGGTGGGACTGGTGCAGTGGATACCATTACAGCAGCGCAACCATCGCCGGTTTCAGTCACACGCACCTCAGCGGAACAGGCATTGGAGATGGGTACGATATTTCGGTATTGCCATTGACCAATACCGATAGCATGCAAGAGGAACGGATACACCTTCCATTTTCACACGAGAATGAATTTGCCTCTCCGGGATATTATCGCGTGCAATTGGACAATGGAGTGAACTGTGAAATGACCGCAACAGAGCGATCGGCTTTACACCGGTATCAGTTTCCAACCGATACCGGCTGGTTGCGTTGGGATCCAAGCTATCATCAGAACTGGGATGCAGTGGATTCAGCAGAAGTTTGGGTAGTGAACGATACCATCATTGCCGGATACAAGCATTCAACCGGTTGGGCAAAGAATCAGCGTGTTTACTTTCAAGCAGTTTTCAATCAACCCATCAAACAAGTTACATTCATAGGTGACAGCACGTGGGGAGTCGGCAATGAATTGAACGGAACAGGCAAAAAAGGAAGAAGCCTGAAACTCATGCTGCAATTCGCATCAGCAAAATTGCTTGAAGTGCGTGTAGGAATAAGCAATGTATCGTATGCTTCTGCTCAATTATCAAATACAGAAAATGCAGGTCGCAATTTTGAATCAATCCAAACAGCAGCAGCAAGCAAATGGACAACTGCGCTTTCCTTCATCCGCATCAAAACAAAGGATGAGCAGATGATGAAACGATTTTATACTGCAGCCTATCGCACGTGCATGGCACCCTCCTTGTATTCGGACGGAGAAGGAAGGTATCGAAATGCGGATGGACGTCTGTTGCAAATGAAAAAAAATACTTCCAAGTACACGATTTTTTCAACCTGGGATACATTTCGAGCACTGCACCCTTTGTTTACCTTAACCCAACCCGAGCGAGTTGCCGAGTGGATGAACAGTTTACTGCAATTTTATCGCGATAATGGTCGACTCCCCGTGTGGGACATCAGCAGTTGGGATGCCAACACCATGACCGGATTTCATTCCGTTCCCATTTTGGCAGATGCCATCTTAAAGAACATCAAGGGGTTTGATCATGCAGAAGCTTATGCGGCCATGAAAGCTTCAGCAGAACAATCCATACGGGGAACGCCTTACTTTAATCAGTATGGATACCTGCCGCATGATTTACATGGATGGAGCGTGACGTATACATTGGAATATGCATTCGATAATTGGTGCATTGCACAGGTGGCACGCAAATTGGGATTTGCAGAAGAAGCAGTGCGTTATGAACAACGGGCAGAAAATTACAAGAACCTCTTCGATCCCGCTACTGGATTCATGCGTGGAAAATTGAGTAATGGGAAATGGGTAGAGCCATTTGATCCCTATGTATCCGAGCATGGGTTTGAGGGACAATACATTGAAGGAACCGCATGGCAGCACAGTTTTTTTGTGCCCCACAACATTAACGGATTAGCCGATTTATATGGAGGAAAGGAACGATTGATTGCAAAATTAGATACGCTATTCACTACAGCATCTGTTTTGAAAGGCGATAATGTTTCCATTGATGTAACAGGATTGATTGGTCAGTATGCACACGGCAATGAACCCTCGCATCACATAGCGTATATGTATACTGCGTTGGGTAGGCCAGATAAGGCAGCACAATGGATTCGCGTCATTGCCGACAGTATGTACAAAACCGGTCCCGATGGATTATCCGGCAATGACGATTGCGGTCAAATGAGCGCATGGTTTTTGTTCAGTGCCATGGGTATGTACCCAATGAATCCCGCTGCAGGAGAATACGTAGTTGGATATCCTTTATTGGAAGAAGCCACTATTCAAGTGCCCGGAGGAAAATCAGTTACCATTCAGCGCAAGGGAAATGGCAAGAGCGTAATCAAGATCATCATCAATGGGAAACAACAGGACAAGTGGGTGATTCAGCACCAGCAGTTGATGCAAGGAGGAACCATTGAATTGCATACGGAGTAAGTCCTCATTGAACGAATAAAAATACGGGCCGCGCTTCGCGCGGCCCGTATGGCTTTGTATCCTTAGAAGCTATTTTACCATCCCGGATTCTGCGTGATGCCTTTGTTGGCATCGATCTCAAATTGAGGTATGGGCCAACGCTTGTATTTTGAGTTGGCGTTATTTCTAATCTGATTGCGGAAACGGATCCGTTGATTGATGCTGGAAGTATAGTTGGGCACTTCGTTTGCATCAAACGTTGGACGAGCGGGAGCCACCAGAGGATCTGTAGCGTAGCCAACAATGGGACCGCTATTCGCACTCTCATAAATGTCCCAGCGACGAAGATCAAACAGACGCTGGCCTTCACCTGCAAACTCAACCACCCGCTCGCGACGAATGATCTGACGGAGTTCAGCTTGGCTGGTGGCAGTGACTGCGGGTTGACCAACGCGGGTACGCACCTGATTGACAGCAGCAAGAACTGTTGCATCAATTTCATTCAACTCGGTCTTGGCTTCTGCATACATCAACAGTATGTCTGCATAACGCATCAGGATGTATCCCGTTTTTGTCTCCCAGATGTATTGAGTAGAGTCAATGTATTTTCTCCAAACATACCCTACACCACCAATATTTCCCGTTGCACTTACCTGCCATTGAATACCAGCTGCCTGAGCACCGATCCAGTCGTTATTACCGGTTACGTTATCAAATACATTGGTATTCCAGTTGAACCTTCTGCGGATATTGCTATGAATATTGAAGATGGTTTTTTCTTTGGGTTGCACGTATGGGAGAGATGGCGTCTTGAGGGTGTTGTACACCATGGTATCACCAGGCATATAAATTGTCCAACGCAGACGGTTGTCGCGATTTACGCGAGGGTTCAGCGGATCGTAAACAGTTGATTGATCGATGCGCTTTCCATCTCTTCCTTCATAACGATCAACGAGGGCTTGTGTAGGAAAGTGGCTGCTCTGTGAGTTGGTTACTTGACGGGGAACACCGAGAATCGGACCCCAGTTTTGCGGATCCAACAAATCGGTTGGATACGCCTGATTGAACATGATCTCTCTGTTCGCATTTGCATTTTGTCCTGCTAAGAGAAACAGATTGGGATAGCTGGGATTGAGACCATACTGTCCAAGATCCATCACAGCTTTTGTAGCTGTAGCAGCTGTACGATAATCTTTGATGAGCAGGGCAAGTTTGGCTTTGAGTCCCAATGCCACTCCCCTGTTTACACGGCCCTGTGCGATGACGGGCTGAGAGTTGGCTGCAGCAAAGGCAGCAGACGCTTCATCCAGATCCTTGTAGAGCTCCGCAACAATGGTCGCTACTGGTGTGCGGGTAGCAGAGAGCACTTCAGTAACAGAAGGAGTTTTATTGTACCATGGCACATCACCAAACATGTACATCAAATGAAAATAGGCCCATGCACGAAGCACCAATGCTTCGGCACGAATGCGTCCATAGGCCGTGGCGGGCACATTGGCTTTACCCGTTTCCATACCACCGAGGTGTTGATTGGAACGCTGAATCAGTCGAAATGCTTGACTCCAGCAGGTATTAACCAAAGAGTTGTTAATCAAAAACGGACCACCGTCACCCATTGCCACAGCATCTTCGGCGTTACCGCCACGCTTGATGGCAAGATCGGTTGAGGCTTCCACTGCAAATAAAAGGGGCGTGTTGTTGGGGAAAGCCCAGAAGGCCGCACCATACACACCGTTGAGGCTAAGTTCCATTTCTTCCTGATTGGCAAGAAAGTTGGTGGATGAAGAAGCATCCAATGGCTTCCTATCCAAAAACTTACTGCACCCTGCGCCGCCCAGCAGCAGTGTGAGGAAGGAGAAGTATATTAACTTTTTCATATCTCGAGTTTTTCTTGTTTAGAAATTAACGTTCAAACCTGCCGTATAGGTCCGCATCACTGGATAGAATTCCGCATTAGCGTTATTGATCTCTGGATCAAATCCATTCCATGCCTTGGTTGATGTAAAGAGATTCTGTCCACTGACAAACACTCTTACAGAGCTGATTTTGGCTTTCTTCAATACGGATGTTGGAATGGTATATCCCAGGTTCACGTTCTTGAGACGGAAATAGGCAGCACTTCTGATCCACCAATCGGAAACTAGGAAATTGTTTCCTCCGAAACCGGAAGGAAGCAATCGTGGGAAAAGTGCATCTGTATTATCAGGTCTCCAGGAATCCTTTTGAATATCCAACAAGGAGGCGATGAAATCAGAGCTGGCAAAAGGAACTGCACCCGTACCGCTTAGGTAGTTGTTGCGCTTCCCAACACCCTGACCAAAAATGTTCAGATCGAAATTGCCATACGAAAGATTCAGGTTAATGCTGTACTCATAACGAGGAAATGCATTACCCAAGAACGTGCGGTCATTGGCATCGATCTTTCCATCGGGCTTTCCATCGGGACCGCTGAGATCAGCGTATTTCATATCCCCAGGTTTTGGTCCAGTTGTTGGAACTGAGCTCCAAGGAATTCCAAACTGAACAGCTGAGTTCTTGATATCGTTGCTATCGGCAAAAAAGCCAAGCGCTTGATACCCGTAGAATGAACCCAACGCATACCCAACTGCAGTGCGCGTAGAACCGCCATCTATGAATGGAAGTCCCTCGATTAACCCATTTACAGTATTGCGCACATCAGACAGCATGGCCGTTACATCCACATTGAGTTTCTTGAACGATTTCTTGTAATTCACTGAAACCTCCCATCCTCTGTTCTCCATATTACCGGCATTCACAAAAGGATTGGAGAGTCCACCAGCCGATGCAGGAAGAACGCGCGGAAGAATCATGTCCTTCAGTGTCTTCACATAATAATCAGCAGTGAAGGTCAGTCCATTTTTCAAACTCAAATCCAATCCAACATTGAACTGCTTAGAAGTCTCCCAACCAATCAATGGATTAGGGAATTGCAAAATGGCAACACCCACGGTTGTTGCATTATTGAAGTATGCATTGGTTCCGTTGGTGGGATTGGAATAGTTGGATTGACCATAGAATGCATCAAACGCATAGAAGGAACTGAAGTTCTGATTACCGTTTCCTCCAATCGATGCTCTTAATTTACCAAAGGTGAGTACATCAGAGAGACCGCTCAGGAATTCTTCTTTGGTGAAGATCCATCCGGCGGATGCAGAACCAAAATTACCCCACTGCTTATCGTTTGCTTGAGAGAAACGAGAAGAACCATCTCTTCTACCGTTCAACTCCAGTAAGTACTTGTCTTTATACGCATAGTTCACACGACCAAAGAAACCCGCCAACGCCAACTCGGAAACGCCTGCATTGTTATCGCGTGCACCCGTACCCAGATTCAAATAAGGTTGATTGGGATTGATGAAGCCTTGGCGACTCGCACC
>JAFMES010000093.1 GCA_017856605.1 Chitinophagaceae bacterium | reverse complement strand
CCCTGAAGCATAGAAGTACATTACTCTGCCATGCTCCAGAAATTGATCTACGATGCTAACGGCCAATGGCGCAGGCTGATTCTTTTTTATCTGTCGCTTCATGGAATAAATTCCACGTATTATCAACTCTACCTGAACGCCTGCCGCAGAAGCTTTATTCAACTGTTCAACCAGAGAGGTATCGCTCAATGCATTTAATTTTAATATGATTGCTGCAGGGCGATTTTTTTTAGCTTCCCGAATTTCTCTTTCAATAAGCGCATTGAATTGCTTTCTCATTCCCACTGGGCTAACCAGTAATGTTTTACACTCCTTGAGAACTGGAGCATGCGCAATAGGGTTTTCTAAGTAGTAAAATATCTTATTGATATCGGCCATTATTTTTTTATCAGAAGTCAACAAGCAGTGGTCGCTGTACACCGTAGCAGTCTTTTCATTTAGATTGCCCGTGCTTACAAAACCGTATTGAATTGTTTTGTTTCCGCTTCGCTTCTTGATCACGCAAATCTTGGCGTGGACTTTCATATCTGGAATACCCAATAGGACCCTAACCCCTTCTTCCTCAAGCACACTCTTCCATTCCAAATTTGCCTCTTCATCAAAACGAGCCTTTAATTCAAGCATTACTTCAACCTTCTTGCCATTTCGGGATGCATTAACAAGTGCATTAATTACTTTGGAGTCTGAAGCCAATCGATACGCAGTTAATTTTATTGAACGGACATCTGGATCAATAGCTGCCTCGCGAAGCAAATCAGTTATAGCCGAAAAAGAGTGATAAGGAAAATGGAGAAGAATATCTTTTTTTACAATAGCATCTGTAACACGAAGGTGTTTCCTTAATTCAGGATGTTTCAATGGCTGAAACTTTCTCTTTTGTTCCTTGATGACATTGGGGAAATCCATAAAATGGCGAAAATTATGAATGCGACCTCCTGGAATAATACTGGACTTTGTATCCAATTTGAGCTTTTTGGTTAGATAATTTAATAAACTGCTGTTCATCTCCTTGTCATAAACAAAACGGACCGGCTTTCCCTTGCGGCGTTTTTTTAAGCCTTTTTGCATCTTCTCGACAGCTGATAGAGCGAGGTCATTATCCAGATCTAACTCTGCGTCTTTTGTTACTTTAAAGACATGCGACTCAAAATGATCGTACCCAAAATAAGAAAAGATAAAGGGAAGATTGACCCGTATAACATCCTCCAATAATATGATGTGGGTTTCGTCTTTAGCAGTTGGCAATTCCACAAAGCGTCCCAAGGATTTACTTGGAACTTCAATGAGGGAATATTTTTGTTTGTAGGCATTATCTTTTTTTCGCATGACAATCCCCAAATAAATACTCTTATCTCGCAAATAGGGCATTTCAGGTAACGTCTCGATCATTAATGGGATGATGTTAGAACGAACCTCTCGTTCAAAATAGTCAATTACGTATTTCTTTTGATCCCTTGTTAATTGTCGATCTGTTTTTAAATAAACTCCATTTCGTTTGAGTTCTAATTGAATCTCGCCCCATATGCGCTCAAACTCACTCTGTTGCTGCAGAATGATATGCATGAGTTCATTCAACGTTTCAAAAGGTGAATCTTCGAGGTGCATGTTCAACTTTTTCCGACTTGCTGAAAACTCTATCATCCGCTTAAGGGTAGCAACACGCACCCTAAAAAACTCATCCAAGTTATTAGAGAATATTCCCAAAAAACGAATACGGTCGCGAAGGGGCACCGTTTTATCATTTGCTTCTTGAAGCACACGGGCATTGAAGCCAATCCAACTGATATCGCGTTGTAAAAAACTACTTTTAGACATTACGCAATTTACCGCGTTAGAGACCTAGGAGCATTTTGTCTAAAATGAATTTTGTGTTAAATTCAAGAATGATTTTTGCCTACATATTGGCAATTGCTCTGGTGTTCGCCGGTCCCGTTCATGGTCAAGATTCATCTAAAGAAGAAAACGCATGGCCAGTTGATTTTCTTGGCGAAACTCATACGCTTAAAGCAATAGGAAGCATCCAGCCACCGGGCGAACCCCTAGCTTCTAAACAGTCGATCACCCTTTTTTTAAAAAATAATTATGAGTTTATTCAACAGTTCACCAAAGAAATAAACAGCATTAAACGGGAAAAAAATTTAAGCGATTGGTATCATTATCAGCTAATACGAAGGGTAGCACAACAGCTTACTCCCAAAGAGACAGATTACTTCCAGTATACGGCTGTAAAATTTATGCTTTTACATGCATCAGGATTTTCTCCTTTGCTTGCTTACGGCGACCAAAAACTACTGCTGTACGTTGCAAGCAGCAACACCATCTACAATCTGCCAATAAAAAAAATAGGGAGTCAACAATTCGTATGTATGAACTATCACGACTATGCGTATTCCATAAATTTTAACCAAATTCAGTTTGAAATCATCGAATACACCGTTGTGGAACATCCCCAGCAATTCAATTATGCCATTACCTCTATTCCGAAATTTACAGAGCAAGGATTTACCAATAAAACAATAAGTTTCAACTATAGAGGGAAGAAACAATCCATCAGTATTGAAGTGCAGCCTGAGTCGATGGATTATTTCAGAAATTATCCTGTAATCGACTACCGATTTCAATTCAATGTTCCGTTCAGCCAGACAGTATACAATTCGCTCATCCCTACCTTAAGATCAAAAACCAAACACCTCTCAACCAGAAAAGGCGTTGAATATCTGATGATTTTTGTACGAGACGGATTCGAATTTGAGACCGATACCAAATACTTTGGAAGGGAAAAAAGACTATCGCCTGAAGAAACTATCCTTTCAGAAAAAAGCGATTGCGAAGATCGCTCTGCCCTTTTTTTTGTACTAGTAAAAGAACTATACAATTTGCCAATGATCGTGCTTTCTTACCCAGAACACGTGAATGTGGGTGTATGGACAAGCGATAAACGTAAAAACCAATACTGGCACAACACATTAGCATATTCCATCTATGAACCAACCCCTCAAACGGTTCAATCGAAAGAATACCTGAAAAATATGAGAGCCGAAGTGGCGTACGAATACCTACCAAAAAAATGAGTCGCATTGCTGCGACTCATTCCATATAGTAATCAGTAGGATTTAATACGCTGCCGTTTGAGGATCCCAATTGGTCCAACCCGTTGTCCAGTTGGTAGTACCCATCGCACCGCGGAAAGTTCCAGTAGTAAAAAATGCATTCATTCCAGTGTAATTCGCTCCCGTTAATGCAGGAGATCCTGCCTTAGGAAGGAAATTAGGTGAGGTGGAATAGAAAGGAGCTGTCAACTGCACATCATCCCCGCTTGCATACGTTATACAACCTTCAGCCTCTGCTTTAGCTTTCAACTGATCATTGGAAGCAATGGCTGCATTACCGGTACGATAAGGAAGGGTAATTGCATGAACCAGATTGTTCTTGAATTCAGAGGTATTGTCAACATAGTAAGAACGAATGGTATTGTCAGATTCCAACGAGAATCCAGCTTTTTGCCATCCAATCATGATGGAATTACGAAGAACAAATTGAGTGGATCTTCTCCAGCGATTCCCATAATTGTGGTTAGCAGCTGTACCTGCGGCATTATTGGGACCTACAAATGTAAAATTACTCAACTGAGGGCGTGTAATGGGAGATGTTGCTGTTCCTGTTCCATCGTTATCACACTCAATGCCGTTGCCTGCGTCACCACCGTCTACGAAATCAGGTTTACGCATCGCAATTCCATATTGGATTTTTCCAATGTAACCAAAGTCGAAATCAAAATCATCATCCGCTGTTGCAAAAGCAATCAAGTTTTTACAATTCACTGTTCCACCAAAGAATTCGAATGCATCATCATTACCAAAGGATACCTGAACATTTTCAATAATGGTTCCAGAACCAACACCACCGAGCGTCAGTCCATTGATCTCAGAACCAGGTTCAGCAGCAATACCCGCAAACTCTATACGCACATAACGGAGTATTCCACTCTCATCGTTGGGATCTGTTCCTCCATATTTTCGACCAACACCACCTTCCACCGTAGGAGCTGGATCAAGTGGACGATTGGTGGGAGCTTTACCCAAAAGAATGATACCACCCCAATCACCTGGTGTACGTTGTCCTATTGGCTTTCCGCTTGTAAATACAATGGGAGCAGTTGCACGACCATCAGCGATTAATTTTGCACCACGCTCAATAATCAAGGCCCCCTTTTCAGTAATGTCGCTTACAATTACACTACCAGGAGCAACAGTTAAGGTATTACCATCGGTAACATAAACGTACCCTTTTAAGGTGTATTTGCCTTTAGGGAGATAATAACTCTTGTTTAAAATTCCCTGAATAACTCCACCATTGGTTGCAGGATCTTGCGGATCGGATGTGCCGCCACCACCGGTTCCGTTGTTGTTGATGGTCTCCTGGAAGTTAACCTTGATGCATGAAGCAGTTGCCAACATCATGAGCGTCACTAATCCAAAAACGATTCTTTTCATAATAGCTGTTTTTATTGCGTTATTTTCTGTTTTTTCCAATTTCAAAATCGTATGTAAATCCAACTGTAATGGTTGAACCCGGTTTATATGAATTAAAGAGTCGATCTACTCCTGCAGTATAGGCGGTGTTGTTATCCACGTTTTCATAGAAGAAGAATGCGTTATTCAAAATATCCTGGAAGTTGATGCGCAGCTCACCTTGATTTTTTAATACTTTTTTTGATAACTGAACATCCAACTGATTTCTAGGACGCTCATAAACGTTGGGGAATTCTTCGTTACCCACCAGCGTAAGACGCTGTCCTACCCGATTGTACAAAATGGATGCATTGAATGTTGAGCCATTGTATTGTAAACCGGCATTGATCAGGTAAGGGGATTGTCCCTGCAAGGGGCGATCAGCCTTGATTTGTTTATCATCGGCGCTGAGATCGTTGAATACCACTTGTGAACGCAGGTAAGTATAGTTACCAAACACACTGAAATCTTTAAGAGATGCTGCAATGAATTCTAATCCTTTTCTTACTTCTACCTCGAAGCCAAGGGTGCGAGCACTCACAGCATTCTGGTAGAAATAGCGACGATTATCGGCATTGCTACTTGGATCCAATCGGAATTCAATAGGGTCGGTAAAGTCTTTGTAAAAGACACCGAAGGTTATTGCTTCTCCGCCTTTAGGATATAATTCATAGCGAAGATCATAATTCAGAACGGAGGACCTTCTCAGTGCCGTATCCCCCTGGGTGCCATAATTCATTTCATAATCGTAGAAGGCAAAAGGAGCTAGTTCACGGAACTCTGGGCGGGCAACTGTGCGGCTAGCAGAAAGTCGCAAGTTCTGTTTGCTGCTTAGATTCACCAGCAAATTGGCAGAAGGCAGAAAGTCCCATTTCTCCGTCAACCGCACACTTCTTCTTCCAGTCTGCTCCTTGGAAGTCAGTAATTGTTGGAAATTTTCAGCACGCATTCCCCAAATCATTCGGAATGGGCCAAACTTATTATCCAATTGAGCATATCCTGCATTGAGGACAGAAACTCCAAAATAACGATCTTGATTGTTGGTGAATTCCTCTAGGATATAGCCAGACTCTCCCATGTTGTCATAGAAGAAGGCCTTGTCAATTGGCTTTTGAGCATTGGAAGCAACAAAGGAATTGAAATTGGTGATGTTGTAGCGGAAAATGCGACTGCGAAAATCACGGAATCTCACCAAAGTAGAACCGCCCAGTTTCAAGGTCTGCTTGTCTTTTCCACCCCAACTCATGGGAATGGCAAGCTGTCCGCCTGTTCCTGCACTGTAATCTTTAAGATCACTGTAAAAGCGCCGCGTATCATCCGGATCAATTTCAAAAGGCTGATTGGTATTGATGGAACGAGCATACAGTGCACTTCTCAGATCTGGTTGTGTTTTCCAGTTATAAGCAGCATTGCCATTCCAACGGAATTTGATTCCTGAACGTGTCAATTGATGCTCCCCTTCCAACTGGGTACTGAATAATGAACGCTGATTCAAATAAGAGGAGTAGAAAAGAATGTCGTTTTGGCGATTGGTATTGTAACCTGTGCGGGTATAATAATTATCCTCGTACAACTGGTTGAATAGATTCTTGAGAGATATTTTATGTTTTCCCTTTACCCATGCGATATTCACTATACCACCGAGGTTGGTTTGATATCGGTTTTGGTCGTCATTGAATTTGAAAACAGTTGTACCATCTGACTCAAAGAAAGAGCGCTCCACAGCATATTTCAGCATAGAATTACGGTAGTTGATGCCCACCAGCGTTCCAAGGTTACCACCTTTCTTTAACTTGTGATTCTGTGCGTAGGTGAAATTGAACGTTTTGATGGGTGCAGCGGTTGTTGTGTAAGGAACATATACATCGCCACGAAACTGCTGAGTAAGCTCAATCTGCTTTTTTAATCCTGCTGCATCTTTACCCAGTGCCCGGTATTCCTGTGCTGTAGCTGGAAAACTATCTGGAATACTGCGAGTTCCATCATCGAAACCCAGCCAGTCATATGCATTACGCTGATTGCTAGTGAAAGGACGGAAAGTCGACTGATTATTGTACCCCAATCCAAAACCAACAGTAATCACATCTTTGGAAGGAATGTCACGGGTATTGACCTGTACGAGTCCCCCGGAAAATTCTCCAGTGAATTCTGGAGTAGCTGTTTTATTGATGACGATGTTGTCAATCAATGCTGCAGGAAACATGTCGAATGAAAATGCTTTTTTATCGGGCTCAGAGCTAGGCAGCAAAGCCGAATTCAGCATGGCAGAATTGTAACGATCCGATAAGCCGCGCACTACCACAAATCGGTTGTCTTGAACAGCAGCACCGCTCACTCGCTTAAGTACTTCACCCGTGTTCTTATCAGGGGTCCTTCGTATGAAGTCCGCAGCAAGTCCACTCGAAAGCGAAGCATTGCTTCTTTGAAACGTAAGTAATGCAACCGTACTTTCTTGCCGGCGGGTAGAACGGATGACAATCGCCTCGCTGTTCTTTGATTGGGGTTCCAATACCACAGACAAGGTATTGTCAACTCCAGCCGCAACATCCACATCACTGATGGACTTGGATGTATAGCCAACGCTGGATACAATTAAGGTATATTTTTTTCCCGGCTCGAGTGCTATTATGAATTGACCATCGAGATCAGCAACCACAGTACGCTTGAGTTCTTCAACAACAACGGAAGCGCCTGCTACAGGCTCATTCTTGGTATTGATCACTTTGCCTTGTAATCGAAAAGTTTGTGCACCAGCAGAAAGGGTGAGGACCATTGAAAAAAGCACCAAAAACAACGAAATCGTAATCTTCCTTAGCATAGCTTTCAATTGTTATGCAAAGGAATCTCAGCACCGTTAATGGTCTGTTAGCCAAGGATTACGCAATTGTAACCGCTTTGTTACGCCAATGTTAACAAGCGACAAAATGTCAAAAAAATAAGCATCTTTGTGGACTCAATCTTTAACATGAAAGGCATCATCCTGGCTGGAGGATCTGGCACGCGACTTTACCCCATCACCTATGCGATCAGTAAGCAAATCATGCCGGTTTACGATAAGCCGATGATCTACTATCCCCTTTCTACCCTGATGCTCTCTGGCATAAAAGACATTTTAATCATTTCCACTCCCCAAGACCTTCCCCAATTCCGGAAATTATTTGGCGATGGTCACCACCTGGGATTGAACTTTACCTACGCAGAACAACCCCTGCCCAATGGTCTGGCTCAGGCTTTTGTAATTGGTGAAGAATTCATTGGAAACGACAGCTGCGCACTCGTTTTGGGTGATAATATTTTTTATGGATTGGGATTGGGGAAAACGCTGGAGAAAAATAGTCAGCCTGATGGCGGTATTGTATATGCCTATCAGGTCAGCGATCCCGAACGATATGGTGTGGTTGAATTTGATGCTGAAATGAATGCGATATCCATTGAAGAAAAGCCACAACATCCGAAAAGTAAATTCGCCGTACCTGGGCTCTATTTCTACGACAACAATGTAGTGGAAATTGCAAAAAACATCAAACCCTCTCCAAGAGGAGAATATGAAATCACAGATGTGAATCTGGAATACCTCCGCAGGGGAAAACTCAAAGTATCTGTATTGGATCGCGGCACTGCCTGGTTGGATACCGGTACGTTTGATTCACTGATGCAAGCTTCACAATTCATACAAGTCATCGAACAGCGTCAAGGAATCAAGATCGCTTGTATTGAAGAAATTGCATGGAGAAAGGGCTTTATA
>JAFMES010000092.1 GCA_017856605.1 Chitinophagaceae bacterium | reverse complement strand
TCTTCAGGTGGCGGCGCCGCGAGGTGTGCTGGTTCGAATCCAGTCCTGGGCACAATAGAAATCCCGCATCATATGCGGGATTTTTTATTTATGGTGAACTCGATACGCGGTAATCCAGTTAGAACCAAAGGAGGGGACAAACAAGGTTTTAGTATGGGGATCATAACTGATGTCGTTTGCCTGTATTTTGGCTTCTCGTGAATCCATCAGTACGTATTTTGTTCCATTGGCTTGAACATAATAAATCATCCCACGGTAATTACTCAAAATAAATTGATCGGGCGCTATGAGTACTATACCATCAAGTCCTGCTTCGTACCCTTCCCCAATTGGAGTAATTTCTTTTTTTGCATTCACTTTTAAGAAAACTGTTGCCCCTGCAACGTATACATCTGTACCAACGCACAATAAACCATTGGCTCCGGGAATATTTTCAAGGAAAAGAGAGGGGGTATCTCCTTCAATTCGATATACTTTGCCCGCTCGTGTATCCGTCACATAGATGATGCCATTGGCATCCACATCTACATCATTGAGCATCACCGACCCTTCAACGCTGATTCGTTTTACGATAGCGGCTTTATTCATGTCGATTACTGCAACAGTATTGGTTTCAGCATTATATAGGTGGTTTTTATAGAACCCAAATCCCTTATTGGATGTGAGTCCCGTTACCCAATCTTGTTTGATCACTTTTCCCGTGATGTCCATTTGCACGATACTTCCAGTTCGCATGCTAGAAATAAAAACAGTGTTGGATGGCGAATGATAAGTCGCTGATTCCGGTCCTTTTTGACTCAGCGTGTCGGTTGTCCATAATTTTTCGAGTCGCGGTTGAGCATAACTTACCGAACAGATGAGTAGTACTGCAAAAGTTCTACAAATGGCGTTAAAGAGTTTCATAATTGGTAAAGTTAAACGAAATAATACAACGCCCACGTCATAATAGCCATGAGTAAAGCGCCCCAGAAGAATACAGCATTGCGAAGGTTCTTGTAATCGATCAGTACCAGTAAGCTGAAAACTGCAGCCATGACTGATAGTTGTGGCGCAGTTGCGCTACCTGTCGATATAACCATCAGAAATAACGCGTTAATCACTATGTAATAGATGGTGCGATTCATCTTCACCGGTGCATCAAATGAATCGTGTTCTGCATCTCCCTTACGTTTCATTACCATACTCACAACTACCTGAATCAACACACAACACAGGAACACAACAAATACACGATGCATAAAATTGAGTTGCTCCCCCAACACTTCCCTCCACTGTGGTAAGGGCCCAAGCAAATGATCATACACTAGTTCTATGACAACACTCAAGACGGGAGCGGCGAGAATGGCAATGCCGGCAGACAACGGATGCGTTCGCTTCCACAATACACCTAAAAAAAATGCCGATACAATGCCTGGCTTGAGGTACGATGTGTTCTTTGACAGCGTAAGAAAAAAGTTTCCTTCGGAAGTGGGACTGAAACTCCACCAAGCCAGTGATACTCCTATGAGACATGCAATCACAACCGAAATTTTACCGATGGCAACCAATCGTGTATCACTTGCATTTGCATCAACATACCGTTTGTATACATCTATTGCGGTAATCGTCGATAATGAATTCAACATCGAATAAATGCTGGAAAATATTGCTCCGAGAAAACCTGCCAGGATGAGTCCCATTAATCCATATCCCTTCGGCACTACCTGTTCCATCAAGTATACAAATGCATCATCGGGTTTTACATCGGTCATCCCATATTTATACTTAAATAAATACGCTGCTGCTACCCCAGCAGAAATCGAAAAGAACGGAATGGTTAATTTTAAAAATCCTGCTGCTATTGCTCCCAGCTGCGCATCACGATCGCTTCGTGCTGCCAATACGCGCTGTACTTCAAATTGATTGGTGGTCCAAAAAAATCCGTGCAATACCAATAACCCACTGAACACACCAGTCCATGGAAGATCAGGATGATCGCTCGGAAGATAAAGTTTCATTTTATTCATTCCTCGCGCCGAAGCATCGAGTTCCAATAATCCACTGAATCCTCCAATCTCCGGTTGCATCAACGTACACACCCCAACCGTAATCACAGCCAATACCATCAATACCGTGATGATGTTTTCTGCCCGTACTACTGCATGCATGCCGCCATAAAAAACAAGCAGACAGGCAATGCAGGCAATGAGCACAATGCCTTGGAAGTAACCGGGTTGAAAAAATGTTCCGCTCAATAATAATCCCAATTGTCGACTCCCAATATATAAACCCCCCACCAACAAAATGATGATCACGGAAATGATGATGATTGTATACAAGAATCGAGCTGTCTCATTGTACCGATCTCCCAAAAACTCAGATAATGTAAAGGCCTGCTTTTTTCGATATGCGGGAATGAACACATGACACAACAAGAGAATCATAGGGATGGCGAGTAACTCATAATGACTTTGCGCAAATCCAATAGAGTAACCGATGCCCAGCATCCCGATGATCTGCGATAGACTCACATTGGTTCCATAAATGGAGCACGCAACTGACCACCAGGGAAGCTGACGATCAGCCATAAAATATCCCGACGCAGAACGTTTAGCAGAGCGACGAATACCGGAGAAGATCAAAGCCCCGACACAGGCAATGAATACAATGCTGTCCATTCCCGTAAGTAAACCGATCATATGGAATGGCACAACCATATGCATCAATCAATTCGATGTTGTAAACGATTGAGTCGCACTTGCGGCAAATACGGCAATACCCATTTTGCAAAATGTTCTGCTTCCTCTTTGAGTGGATAGCCAGAAAGTATGAATGCACGAATGCCCATGTACATATAGTTATGCAGTTTATCGAGCACTTGTTTGGGATTGCCTACAATTGCACCGCCGCATCCACTGCGAGCGCGACCTATTCCCATCCATAAATTTGGCTCCACAAAATCGTCCGCATCAGCAAGCGTGTTGCGTACTTCATCTTGGCGCAGTACACCGGCAGAGCGACTATCTTGTGCCAGGTGCTTCAAATTATATCCATCTGGATCAAAACGACTCATGATGTGTTTGGCATAAGCTCGAGCTTCTTCTTCCGTTTCGCGAACAATCACGTGTATGCGCAAACCAAAATCGATGATGCGGTTATAATACATGGCGCGTTGAGCTACTTCTTCCATGGTATCGCGAAGCGCCTGTTCCGGTTCTGGCCACATCAGGAATACATCGCTGTGCTTGGCTGCGATTTCTTTTGACCCCGGTGAAATTCCTCCAAAATACAAAAGCGGTCCCCCGTTTTTTTGAAAAGGTTTAACGGGACCGGCATCCATACTGAAATGAGGATAAACTTCTCCATGGTGTTCGATCCGGTCGTTGGTCCAGGCCTGTCTCAATATCTGTATCACCTCCTCGCAACGCTTGTACCGATATTCAGGGTCTTCTTTCAAACCCGGTAAGTCGGAATTGATGATGTTAACAGTCAGTCGACCTTTTAGCATATGATCCAGTGTAGCCAAATGACGCGCCAGCATAGGTGGATGAATTTCACCCGTTCGCACTGCAGTCAACAGATTGATTCCCGTTGTTTGTGCAGCAGCTGCACCCGCAAACGGAATCGTTTCTTGTCCCAACATATAGGATGTCGGTAATAATATATTATCATAACCCAGCTCCTCGGCCAGTTGAACGATCTCAGTACAATGCTCATAGGTACTGCGTCGATTGGGATCGGGCACGCCAAGAAATGCAGTATCGCCCCCGCAGAGGTCGTCAAACCAAGCCACTTCACAACAATGTTCTTCTGTTCGGATATACGGTGTTGTCATGGATTAAAAGTAGCGACTTTAAAAGATTAAAGTATAAAATTGAACCTCAGAAAAAAACGTTTTTTCACAGTTGAAAAACGATACGCGAAAAAGTGTAGGAGGGGTTGGAGTTACTATACACTATCTATGGATAGCCGCGGAAAGTATGGATTAAGCGTACCGCTCGCTCAGAACTTGGATATGATGAAGGTTGTGTCCAAAAATAATGAAGCACAATGCATTGACTGTAACGGGATACCCGCTGGCTTCCCCCCTTTTGGATAATTGATCGGCAGTAAGACTGGCCATTAACAGATCTGAACTTGCTCGAAGCAACAGGAACTCCTGTTTCAGATCACTCAACGTTCGATGCGTTGCCGGTGCTGCATCAGCAAATCGGTTCTCGTCAAATCCCGGAAGCGGGCGCTCATCTCCCCGTGCAATCCAGATCAGCCGGTAAATGAAAATGCGTTCGCTATCCAACAGGTGCTGAAGCATTTGTTTGATCGTCCATTTGCCGGGGGCATACGAATAATCTCCTTTTTCTTCAGGCAATGCATCAATAAACGATGAGAGGGTTGAGGCATGGAGATTGATCAGCTCAAGTGGATCGTTGCCACGAGCCAAGGCAACATAGTGCGAATAAAAAGCTCCATAATCACCGGTTAAAGGTCGACTCATATCATTAAAATGATGCGTTCAAATGTACCCGATTTAAATGATTTTTTTATTTTTAAACATGATCCGATTTCAGCGTCTCAATATGGACAACAGCTGGCATCTTCAAGTAGGAAGCCAGTCGATTCTAATCGACCCATGGTTAGGTGGAGTGGAAGTCGATTTCTTCAAGTGGTTCAATATGCAATGGCACCGCACTCCGCCATTACCCATTGAACAATTGCCTGCATACGACTGGGTGGTGATCACGCAGAAGTATCCCGATCACTTTCATGCGGAAACACTTCGACTGCTGAAGCCGAAGCGCATCATCGCCCCAAAAAGCATTCGCAAACAACTCAGCGCAGTTATTCCTGATGCAACCATCCATTATGTAGAACACACCAACGAGCGAATAGAATTAGGTGATGTGGTGCTGCAATGGTTTCATACGTCACGCAAAATGGATCCCATTTATGATGCAATGGCACTGCACGATGGGAAAGAGGCCGTGATGGTAGCAACACACGGATTTGATTTCAGCAAAGAACAGCATCACCTGCTGCGTAGCTTACCTCCTGTGAAACTGCTGTTATCACCGATTACCTTTTACAAGCTTCCGTTTTTTTTAGGTGGAGTGGTTTCGCCGGGTATGAAAGGATTGCAGAATTTATTGCGCGATACCCAGGCAGAGAAATTTGTTTCTACGCACGATGAGGATAAACATGCAAAGGGATTGGTGAGTCGCATGGCCAATGTTGTTCGCTACTCTGTTGAAGATATTTTCAATCACCAAGAGTTGGGTTCGAAATTCATCAACATTGCCGATTACCAACCACAATCACTATGAGTACACTACAAAAAGACAGAGGAGAAATTATCGTTTTCTATATTCTGATGGGAGTTGTTGGGTATGACAGCTATCTCCGTTTTGCAGATTGGTCGATTGAATTGCGTTTTTTAGTGGCTGATCTGGTCATGATGATGATTGCTTTTTTGCTTTCGTTGTATAAGCGCAACAGCAGTGTCTACGATGCGTATTGGTCGGTGATCCCATTTTATTTTATGCTCGTATTTTATTTTGAGTCAACCGAATGGAATGCACACCAATGGGTGTATGCTGGATTGGTGAGTGGGTGGTCGTGGCGACTCACCTACAATTGGTACAGGAGTTGGAGTGGATGGAGTCATGAAGATTGGAGGTATGTGAACTACCGTAACCAAATGGGAAAGAACTTCATTTGGATGAATTTTTTTGGATTGCATCTTTATCCCACACTCATTGTATTTGCTTCAATGCTAGGAATGTTTAGCGTATTACTACCCACCACCACCACACATTCTATTGTATTTCCCATAGGTGCAGGTATAGCAGGGATAGGAATTGCGCTGGAATTTTTTGCCGACAATACATTGCATCAGCATCGAAAAGAGGCAGCAGGTACACGATCCGATGTGCTTCGGAAAGGATTATGGAAGTACTCACGCAATCCCAATTATTTAGGTGAGATGTTGTTTTGGTGTGGATTGGCTCTTATGGGCTTTGCATGGGGAGCAGCGTGGTGGACCGGACTGGGCGCAATTGGTATGATTGCTATGTTTCTATTTGCTTCTATACCAATGAAAGAAGCGCGACTCAAAGAAACAAAAGGTGAGGCATTTGAAAAGTACATGCGCGAAGTCCCGCGCATTCTACCATTTTGATACAGAAAGCTGAATCAGTTCACGATTACTTTCGTCCAGGTTTGAGTGCTCTCTGCTAGTTTTCCAAAACCCTCTTGCGGACCGGAAGGTCCAAATCGTACGCCGGTATTTCGACTCGAAGGCGGTGCATTACCACCTCCTCTTCCACCACGACCACCAGTCGGTAATTGTGCTTCGTATGAAGGAGTTTGCATCGGAGGCTTAATCCCATTGACTTCAATAGAAACATCCACTGATGTGATCTTGAAATCAGGTGCCGCTTTCTTGGGCATCAACGATTGAAGTGGAAGTGTTAGATCATAGATGAGTTCATCTTGATCATTTAGTTTTATATCTAGTGTTACCCCGGCAGCATTTGACTCCGTCCGCGCATAGGTTCCACTGCCCTTCAGAAATCGCTTCAAGGTATATTGATTGGCTTTCATCAAACCCATCAATCGCATGGTAGATGGATTCATATCCGGCCTTCCCTCACTGAACAGTTCATTTACCCGCGATTCTGGAAATTGAACCAGTTGTTGCGGCTTGTGATCCCCTTCAATATCAAAGGCAACATCCATTCCTGCATTGAGTATTTTAGCCTGGATCCGTGGATCTTTGGTTACGATGTGAACAGTCAACACCCCGTTAGTTACCGTTGCGGCATAACGAATACCGGCTGAAGTATCAGCAGTCAACTCTTGAGAGAAACCCAATGATGAACAGCATAATAGCCAGGAGAAAAGGAACATAACACGCTGACCCATAATTGCTTTTTTATATAGGACGCCAAAACGTCCGTAATCTTGCAATCTTTTACCTATAGTTTTTATCTATGAATATCATAAATTATTTTGATATTAAAAAAAATCAATTATTTTTGTAGGGCAATCTAGTATAGGGTGGGTTAACCTTGAAGAACAATCCAATTTCCTTTTTAAAGCCAACGTTTACATCTCAAAGGTTACTTCTAATCTTTTTGATCTCCTTGCAAAATAGGTGATTAATCCATACCCAATTTATTGCAAGGACGGGCGGGCCTTCGGCCCGCCCTTTGTTTGTCTTAATTAATCGAAGGATGATTTTTATGAACTTTTGAAAGCGATTTCGTGATAAGCTTTTCTATGTGGACCAAGAAATAGTCGAGAAAATATTCTCAATGCGGCAATTTCCATGAATAAATAAGTTAGGCCCAATAATGCAATCATTCCCCACTGGTTACGATCGATGTGAGAAAGAATAATATCAATCCCCAAAAATGTGGGCGTCAATGGAAAGCCAACTATACCTAAACAAGAAAGGAAGAAAAGTGTACCTATTTTAGGATGCTCGTAAATATGCCCATAATAGCTTTCTAAATCGGAATCATTTTCCAATCGAATAATTCGTTTCAGTAACAGCACTCCTGCAGTCCCTGCTATCAAAATCCCACTGAGGTAAATAATAATTTCTTGAGAATCGAGAGACTCTTTATTGCCCACAGATGTCAATATAAAAAACTGGCTTAAGAAAAGGAAAGTCCAAGCCCTAAGTGCTGATGTACGCTCACTGAATGCCCTGATGACTAGTAAAAATGCTAAAACAAGTAATGCTAAACCCAAGTAATCTTTATTCAACCAAGCACGCTGAGGTGAAATATACATTTCAATAGCACCTACTAACAATATAACCATCAATAAATACTGAATTGATTGTTTTTCAATGAATCTGAATCCACGGGAAAATTTTTTGAATGGACTCCATAGGTACTTGAATTGAAATACATCTAGATTCCATTCTTTTATTGAAAGTATCATAAGTGTACTCTTCAGCTTACGAAATGTCCACTCCTGGTGAACATCTTTTGGCCGTTGAAAATGATACAACTGATTATGAATAAGATAGTGCAAAACAGATGGTGATACGAGTAGTTGATATGAGCGTAGTAAAGCATTACCCGCAAAGTGAATCAGTGCTAAAAGGTGGTAACCAAAAGCAACTTCAACAAACATGATTCCAATCTGTGCGACCGATGCGTAAGCAATCTGAGTTTTTATCGTGGATTGTACGCTCGTTATAGAAACTGCTATCAGTGTAGTGACTATCCCTATTGATGCAATAAGAATTTTCCATTCTATATGAGACGACCAAAA
>JAFMES010000091.1 GCA_017856605.1 Chitinophagaceae bacterium | reverse complement strand
CTCTTCCGTTAGAAAAACGTCGACCATTTGAATGGTCCAAAGCCAATCCAGTTGGTTCGCTTTTGCACCTGAAGCGTTATCCCGGAGTAGCAGGGTTGATTGTGGCGTTGACCTTATTGTATATCGGGGGACATGCTGTGCAGAGCACCTGGAGTTATTATACCATGGAAAAGTTCAAGTGGAATCCGGCGATGATTGGATATTCATTGGCGTTTGTTGGATTGATGATTGCGCTGGTACAGGGAGGGTTGATTCGTGTGGCGATTCCAAAGCTGGGACAATCCCGTGCGCTTTTCATTGGTTTAGTGATGTATACCATTGGGATGTCACTTTTTGCATTTGCTCATTCCACCATCGCCATGTTTGCTTATACGTTTGTGTATTGTTTGGGTGGTATTGCTGGTCCCTCGCTTCAAGGAATCATTTCTTCGCACGTCCCATCCAATGAACAAGGAGAATTACAGGGGGCGTTGACCAGTCTCATGAGCGCAACTTCCATTGTGGGACCATTGCTCATGACCAACCTGTTTTCATTTTTCAGTAAGGATCCTAATCACTATTATTTTCCCGGCGCACCCTTCATTGCGGGAGCGTTTTTCTTTCTTCTGAGTACTTTTCTCTCTTATTCCAGTCTTCGGGCGGAGCGACAAAAGGCTGGTTTTTAGACAATTCCCTGTTAAAAAGCAGGTTTTGACAGTTTTAAGACAGAAATAATTAGGGCGGTGAGCTTTATTGGTCTACTTTTGACCTGTTAATTTGAGTTAAGTACAGTATTTGGTAATTGAAAGTCTATTCTGCTAAGCAAGTTCTGCTAATAGTAAGTCTTCTTTACTCCTGTGTTTGCCTCATGTATTTTTAAACAAATTTCATTTGAAATGAACATTTATGTTTCAAATTTAAGCTTCAACGTACAGGATGAAGACTTAAACGGATTCTTCGCCGAGTATGGTGCAGTATCTTCAGCCAAGGTGATCAAGGACAAGTTCACCGGTCGCAGTCGTGGTTTCGGTTTCGTAGAAATGCCAGATGATGCAGCAGCACAGAAGGCAATTCAGGAACTGGACGGTGCAACTGTAGAAGGTCGTGCCATCAAGGTAAGCGAGGCAAAGCCTCGTGAAGAGCGCCCCAGCAACGGTGGTGGCGGTCGTCGCAACTTCGGTGGCGGCGGTGGCGGAAACCGTTGGTAAGCGCGTCTTACACCGATTTGAGAAGGGAGCTTAGGCTCCCTTTTTTTATTGCTATGGGTCTGCGGTGCATGATGAATCACCACGTGTGAACCACCATTTTATCGTATATTTAATGTTGTAAAAATTTGTTATGGCCGAAGCAGTTCAGGCAGGTGCGACTGCCCTCACTTCAAAAGATTTTCAAACGGATCAGGAAGTAAGATGGTGTCCGGGTTGTGGCGACTATTCCATCCTCGCACAGGTTCAGAAGATCATGCCCACCTTGGGTATTCCTCGTGAAAACATTGTGATCGTTTCCGGCATTGGATGCTCCAGTCGTTTTCCTTACTACATGGAAACTTTTGGTATGCACTCCATTCACGGACGCGCCACTGCCATTGCCAGTGGTCTCAAAGCAGCTCGTCCAGAGTTGAGCGTCTGGATAGTAACCGGTGATGGAGACTCCCTCAGCATCGGCGGAAATCATACCATTCATTTGTTGAGGAGAAACTTTGATGTCAACATCATGCTCTTCAATAATCAGATATATGGATTGACGAAAGGTCAGTATTCTCCCACATCGGAAGAACACAAGATTACCAAGTCAACTCCCTTTGGTTCCATCGATCATCCATTCAATCCTGCCGCATTGGCGATGGGAGCGGATGCTACGTTTGTTGCACGAAGCATGGATCGTGATCCCAAACATCTTCAGGAATTATTGTTACGCAGCAATGCTCATAAAGGAGCCTCTTTTCTGGAGATCTATCAGAACTGCAACATCTTCAACGATGGAGCATTTGAGATCTTCACTGAAAAAGGGACTAAGCCGATGGAGACGTTGTTCTTAGAACAAGGCAAGCCATTGGTATTTGGTGCCAACAAAGAAAAAGGGATCAAGTTGGATGGATTCAAGCCGGTTGTGGTGGATCTTTCGGCAGGTCATTCTGCAGATGATTGTTGGGTTCATGATGAGCGAGATTTTTACAAAGCACAGATACTGGTCCGCATGTTCGATGATCCTCGCATAGAGGGACACCTTCCCCGTCCCTTCGGTGTGTTTTATGAAACCGATCGTCCTTGTTACGAGGATCAGCTCCAATTGCAGATTGATGATGTGATCGCTAAGAAAGGGAAAGGCGATCTCAATAAGCTGCTCAGGGGCAACGAGACCTGGACCATCACCTAGATGATTGTTGAGATTCATCCTCAGAACCCGCAAGAGCGGTTGATTAGAAAAGTGGCGGATGTGTTGCGGGAAGGCGGGGTAATCATTTATCCAACTGATACGGTGTATGGGTTAGGGTGCGATATCTTTCAGCCCAAAGCAGTCGAACGCATTTGTCGCATCAAAGGCATTGATCCTCAAAAAGCCAATCTTTCGTTTGTATGCAGTGATCTTTCTGATCTCAGCAAGTATGCCAAGGCAATCAGTACGCCACAGTATCGGTTCATCAAGCAATACATCCCTGGACCGTTTACCTTTATTTTACCTGCTAGTCGCGAGGTCCCCAAAATCCTCAAGAGTCGCAAAGACACCATTGGTCTCCGTGTACCGAATCATCGGATCACGCACGCTATTGCAGCGGCATTGGGTCATCCTATTCTGAGTTCTTCATTACCCGGTGAAATGGTGGAGGAGTATACCGATCCGGAACTCATTCATGAAAAATTTGAGAAGCTGGTCGACCTCGTGGTTAACGGTGGCATCGGTGGCATGGAGTATTCCACTATTGTTGATATGACCAACGAAGAACCGGAGATTGTGCGCCAGGGGGCAGGTATTCTTTGATTTAAAAAAATACTTATCTTTGGCGTAAGTATTGCTCCAATGATTATTTCTTTTGGCAATAAAGAGACTGAAAAAATTTGGGAGGGGGAGCGGGTAAAAAAATTACCCAATGAGATCCAACAAGTTGGTCGCAGAAAATTGAGGATGTTGAATAACTCACAACACCTCAATGATTTAATGATACCCCCATCAAATAAATTAGAGAAGCTAAAAGGAAATTTAAAAGAGTATTACTCTATTCGGATCAATAACCAATGGAGAATAGTTTTTAAATGGGAAAATGGAAATTCTTTTGAAGTTCAGATTATAGATTATCATTAAATTTATTATATGCGTCGTTTAAAAAATATTCATCCTGGTGAAATATTGCTTGAGGAATTCCTTAAGCCCATGGGGATATCTGCCTATCGTCTTTCTAAGGAAACTGCTATTCCTCAAACACGCATTTCTGCAATCATTAAAGGTAACCGTGCTATTACTGCTGATACTGCGTTACGCCTCTCTAAATATTTTTCTGTATCAGCTAAATTTTGGCTTGGTCTTCAAGATGATTATGATATTGAAGAGGAGTCACGTAACCTTAAAAAAACACTTAGTTCAATTAGAAAATTTCAAGAGAAGGCAGCTTAATTTCTTATCATAACTCTTTAAAATAACGTCGGGATATCAATTGATCGGACGATGAATGTTCGCCGGTGATGAATACAACGACCGTACTGTGCAATCGCATCTACGTGATCGCGTGTTGCATAACCTTTATTTTTTTTCCAGTTGTACATTGGAAATTCCTTATCCAATTTCAGTAGGTAGTCGTCGCGATACGTTTTAGCAAGAATGCTTGCTGCTGCGATGGATGCAAATTTTGCATCACCTTTTATTACTGTAGTGTGCGGTATTTTTTTATATGCTTTGAATCGGTTACCGTCGATCAACAGGTGTTGGGGTGTTTTTTTCAAAGCGGCTATTGCCAGGTGCATTGCCTGAATGGAAGCGTTGAGGATATTAATGGAGTCGATTTCTTCGGGATCCACTTTTGCAACTGCCCATGCCATGGCTTCTTGCTCGATGCAGGTCCTTAGTTCATACCTCACCTTTTCCGCTATTTTTTTTGAGTCGTTCAGCAAGGGATGATGGAAATCGGCCGGCAGGGCCACCGCTGCGGCAAATACCGGTCCCGCGAGACAGCCCCTGCCGGCCTCATCGCAACCCACTTCCAGTATTCCCTTATTCAAAAACGGTTTCAGCATCTGCTACAAAGTACCCAAAAAAATTCATCAAAATCGTGCGATGCGACACGCCCGCAATACCTTTGCGCCATGCAAAACAGTACTTCCCATGGCCGATCCAATCCAGTAGCCATCTGGCTGTTGATTGGAGTGTTCATGATCATCGTGCAGGTACTCTTGGGGGGCATCACGCGACTTACCGGTTCGGGATTATCCATAACCGAATGGAAGCCAATACTCGGGGCACTTCCTCCGATGAATGAAGCCGACTGGAACCGGGCATTTGAACAATACAAACAGATTGGTCAATACAAGCACCTCAATTTCGAATTCACGTTATCGGATTTCAAATTCATTTATTTCTGGGAATGGTTTCATCGCGAGTGGGCTCGTTTCATTGGGGTGGTATTCATCATTCCTTTTATTTGGTTTGTGGTGAAACGCCGCATTGAAAAGTGGATGATCAATCCCATGATCATTTTGTTTTTATTGGGATTGCTGCAGGCAATGATTGGTTGGATCATGGTGGCCAGTGGTCTGAACGATGAAATGCTGTATGTGGATCACATTCGTCTTGCAGTTCATTTTATTTCTGCATTGGGACTCTTGTGCTATACGTTGTGGTTTGCATTGCGATTGCTCATCCCTGCATCCGAACAAGTCATACATCCTGTGATGCGCCAGCGTACCCAATGGGTATTGGTCTTGCTCGTTCTGCAGTTGTTGTTTGGTGCGTTTATGGCGGGACTCAAAGCGGTGCATTTTGCAACGACTTGGCCTTCCATCAACGGCGAGTATATTCCCTCCAGTTTATTCACTAGCAATTGGTCTGATCTCACTCACGATCCACTTGCTGTGCATTTCATTCACCGAAACCTTGCTTATGTATTAGCAGTTCTGATTATACTGTGGCAGGTGCAGGTAAAAAAGATCGATGGAGGAAAATTATTCAATCGATTCACATCGATTCCTGCTGTATTGGTTCTGGTACAAGTAGTGTTAGGGGTTCTAACGGTACTTTATGCAAACAACAGCACCGCCCTGTTATGGTTGGGGGTTTCCCACCAATTCACCGGCATGATGCTGTTGTTGTCGCTGTTAGTTGTTCTTTATTTCTTTGCGCGACGGAAAACGTAGCGGGTAATAAAAATACCCACGCCATCGTCTTTGCCTGCATCTGATTCCACTGCACTGTTTACGAATGCCAACTCCCAACCTTCTTCTGACATCGCATTGAGCTTGGATGTTACTACGGCATCATTGGCTACAATGTTCTGAAAGCGAATGCCGCCGAGGTTATAGAAGTTCAACAGCTTGGTTTCATCAAATGCTTTAACGCGGATATCGGCGCGGTCTGATGCGTTGCGAGAATTATCTTCTTCGCTGCGCGATGTTGTGAATTCTTTGTAATCGCGCGTTTCATTGGAAGAGGTCATCCGCGAGCGGCCCAGTCCGTTGGGGACAATGGACTCCACCGTAGTGATGATCCGGAATTCATACTTCTGTGCAAATGCAACTGCACTGAATAGCATCAGTGCGACAAGAGAGGTGATGTGCTTTTTCATTTTATGTTGTTTTATTTGAGGGAATACATGTTTACCAGCGGAGCAGTGCACTTGCCCACGTAAAGCCTGACCCAAAAGCAGCCAGGCAAACCAAATCATTGTCCTTCACCAATCCTTTTTCCCAAGCTTCACAAAGTGCTATGGGAATAGAAGCTGCGGTAGTATTACCGTAGTACTGAATGTTATTATATACCTGATCATCTCTCAGTTTGAGTGTTTGTTGAACGAACTGAGCAATGCGAAGATTCGCTTGGTGAGGAATCAATAGATTGATATCTGCAGGTGTAAGGTTATTTTTAGTCAGTGATTCTAGGATGACCTCTGGAAATTTTACGACTGCTTTTTTGAATACAGCTGGGCCATCCATGTAAGGAAAGATTTGTCCGTCGTCGATCATCGCGTGACTAAAAAACATTTGTGCAATTTCTGCATCATCGAACGAAGCGTATTTTTCTTCTTTCCAGTGATTGGCGTGAGTACCAGGATTGTACATGGCGAGAATTTCCGCGCTTTCTCCATCGCTATGAAGGTGAGTGCTCAAGATACCCTGTCCTTCCCTGTCCGCCGGTTGCAATACCACTGCTCCGGCACCATCGCCAAAAATTACACTCACATTTCTACCGCGCGTAGTAAAATCCAATCCAAAGGAATGCTTTTCACTTCCTACCACCAAGATGTTTTTGTACATACCGGAGCGAATGAACTGGTCGCCTACACTGAGCGCATAGACAAATCCCGAACATTGGTTACGAACATCCAAAGCGCCGATTTCTTTCATTTTCATTGCGCGTTGTAATAAAACTCCGCAACCGGGGAAATAGTAGTCCGGGCTTAATGTTGCGAAAATGATGAAATCAATATCCTGTGGAGTGATGCCCGCTCGTTCAATTGCAATCTTGGCGGCTTCCACCCCCATGGTGGTAGTGGTCTCTTCTGTCCTATGCGCATATCGGCGTTCTTTGATCCCGGTTCGCTCTTGGATCCATTCATCACTAGTTTCCATGTATTTCAACAAGTCATTGTTGGTCACCACATTACTAGGCAGGTATTTACCAATCCCGGCGATTTTAGATGAAAGCATAAACGTTGTAGGTTGTAAGTTGTATGTTGTTTGGTGAAAGTTATGGATTAATGTCTTTTCTTTCTTGCCCACCCCACTGAAAAGGTGTAAATTTGCGGCCTCCAAGTAACTATATGAATATCAGGAACATAGCTATTATTGCCCACGTCGACCACGGAAAAACTACCCTGGTTGACAAGATCCTGCACACCGCTAAGGTCTTCAGGGATAACCAAGAGACCGGTGAGTTGATCATGGACAGCAATGATTTGGAGCGCGAGCGGGGCATCACCATTTTCAGCAAGAATGCTGCGGTGACCTATAACGACGTGAAGATCAATGTTATCGATACTCCAGGTCACGCCGACTTTGGAGGAGAAGTAGAGCGAGTTCTGAAAATGGCTGATGGGGTGATCCTTTTGGTAGATGCGTTTGAGGGACCGATGCCGCAGACCCGATTTGTATTGCAAAAGGCATTGCAATTGAATTTGCATCCGATTGTAGTCATCAATAAAGTGGACAAGCCCAACTGCAGACCCGATGAAGTGCACGATGCTGTTTTCGAGTTGTTTTTCAATCTCGATGCAACCGAAGAGCAGTTGAACTTCCCAACCTATTATGGATCGGGTAAAAATGGATGGTTCAACGAAAGCCTTACTCCAAGAGAAGACATTATTCCATTGATGGATGGCATCCTGAAGCATGTACCATCTCCGAAAATTGAAGAGGGAAATCTCCAACTTCAAATTACCTCACTCGATTATTCTTCTTTTTTGGGAAGGATAGCCATAGGAAAAGTTGCCCGCGGAAGTATAAAAGAAAACCAGCCCATCTCCTTGATGCAGACCGATGGTACCATCAAGAAGCAGCGTGTGAAAGAATTGTATGTGTTTGAGGGCATGGGAAAGAAGCGTGTAACGGAAGTGCAGGCAGGCGACCTCTGTGCGGTGGTTGGTATTGAAGGATTCAATATTGGCGATACCATTGCTGATTTTGAAACACCGGAAGCTCTTCCTGTCATTCACGTAGACGAACCTACGATGAGCATGTTGTTTGGTATCAACAATTCTCCATTTTTTGGAAAAGATGGAAAATTTGTAACCAGTAGGCATTTGCGTGATCGACTTTTGAAAGAGACAGAAAAGAATTTGGCTTTGCGTGTTAAAGAGACAGATAGTGCAGATAGTTTTCTTGTTTATGGTCGCGGTATCCTTCACCTGGGTGTATTGATAGAAACCATGCGCAGAGAAGGGTATGAACTAACAGTGGGACAACCACAGGTATTGGTTAAGGAGGTGGACGGAGTTAAGTGTGAGCCATATGAGATACTGGTTGTAGACGTCCCTGAAGAATTTGCATCAAAGGTGATTGATCTGGTGAGCAGGAGAAAAGGGGAGATGACCGTGATGGAGACTAAAGGAGATATGCAGCACATTGAATTTGAAATTCCCAGTCGCGGTCTCATCGGATTG
>JAFMES010000090.1 GCA_017856605.1 Chitinophagaceae bacterium | reverse complement strand
ATACTTTTTAAAATTATCTAAAATCATTTGCCAACCTGACTTTTGCAGCTCAATTGGATTTTGGGATTCAGGTTCAAATTTTTCTGTAACGATTGTTCCATTTTCAGTTTCTTGGAAGAATACAGACATCTTCCTCCCATCTCCTATTAAAATATCTAATTGTTTATCTAATTCAATATATTGATAGGTACCCCAAAAATCAAAACTCATAGAACCATCTTTTGCTGACATTAAGTAGTGGAATTCGCCTCCAACAAATAAATGATTTTCAGCCTTCGGACAATACCAATCTGAACTGGCAAAATTCCAGTTTATAATGTGTTCAGCCTTTGTCCAGTAATCCCAAACTTTTTTAATGGGTGCGTGAATTGTTGTCGTTACAGTTAACATTTTAATAGTCGATATAAGTTTCTTTAAACAATTTTTCCAATACTGCTCTTCCGGTTATGAAGAACAATTATGGTAAAATACTACTTTCTACAATTTCACATAAAATATAACTCCTTAATTTAACACTAGTTAAAAAATCAATCATAGAGACATAACAGAATACTGCACCCATTTCTATCCATCAATACGAATATTAGTAAAATATATAGAATGGGCTTGCTACTATTTTGATGAGAATAGTATGGCATATAGAAATCCGCGGGACAATCCTTTGACAAATACATTTAAAAACAAATTTTTACGATAACTTGTCTTGATACACTTCATACTATTTTATGAAAAGTCTTATAAGTTCCATGTGGTTGATGATTATCTATGTCATATTTTTTATATCATGCAAATCAAAACAACAATCATTACCTGGATTTGATTTAGAAAGGGGATTTAACCTTGAATTGATTGCTAGCGAGCCATTGATCAAAGATCCAGTTGACTTAGAATTTGATGCATATGGGAATATCCTTGTATTAGAAATGCCTGGATACCCATTTGAAGATTCATCTAGTAAAGTAATTTTATTGAAAGACACCAACCATGATGGAAAAATGGATTATGCCAAAACATATGCAGAAAACTTAAACATGGCTACATCTATATTACCATACGAAAAAGGGATTCTTGTAGCTGCTCCACCTTACATATTATATTGTATAGATGAAAATCAGGATGAAATCGTAGAAAAAGTAGATACGCTGATGGGAGGATTTGCTACAGCAAATCTTCAACACAATATAAACGGACTCACCTATGGCATTGACAACTGGATATATGGTGCAAACGGCGGTAATTCAGGCAAACCATACTGGTGGGGAGATAGTTCGCACATATTGGATTTAATGGGACAAGATTTTCGGTTTCATATTAAAGAAAAGAAACTGGAACGTATTGGCGAATCTTCAAAGGGCTTTGGAATTGCTATGGATGAATTTGGAAGAATTTTTAGTACACACAATCTTACTCATGTGTCTCAAATAATTTTTCCAGATCGTTATATTCAAAATAACAAACTACTTTTTGAACATACACTTCAAAACATTTCAGATCATGAGGAAAATGGATTGGCGAGAGTTTACCCTATTGGAGAACAAGAATCTCGCTTAAATCATCCTGAGCAATCAGGCTATTTTTCGGGATCATGCGGCATCACCTACTACGATGGTGGAGCTTGGGGGAAAGAATACGAACAAACCATTTGGGTTACAGATGTTGTTCTTAATCTCATACATGCTGATAAATTAATAAACGATAAGTCCAAGTTTCGTGCAGCTCGAATCACGAATAAAAAAGAATTTCTTGCAAGCAGCGATCGATCTTTTCGACCTGTAAATATGAAGGTAGGACCAGACGGCAATTTATATGTTGTTGATATGTATCGTAAAGTAATTGAACATCCTGAATGGATCCCTGATGAAATGGAAAAATCCTTAAATATAAATGATGGGAAAGACAAGGGTAGAATATATAAAATTTCAAAGGGTAAGTCAGGCAGTTCATTCGACTTCACTCTTTTTTTAGAGGAATCGTCGTGCATTGCATCACTCTCCCATCCCAATGCCTGGGTAAGAACTACTGCCCAAAGAATTTTAATTGAGAAAGTAATATCATCAGATGGTAAGAAAAAAATAGAAAATATTATTAGTGGCAGAAATGAAGTTGCAGCCGTTCATGCTTTATGGATTTTAAGTGAAATTGGTGCATTAAATGTTCAACTACTTGAGAAATGCATGATAAGCAAACATGAAGGATTAAGAGAAAATGCTGTTGTCATTGCAGAGCAATTTTTAAAAGATAAAAACATTCAAAATCAACTCTTGGCTTTGCTGGATGATAAAGATGATCGCGTAAGAATGCAAGCAGCTCTTTCGCTAAGTGTCTTACCTAAAGAAATTTCATTGTCTTTCAAAGATCAAATCATTGCTAAAATGAATGTGCAATCAGAGGAAACTAATGATTGGAATATTGGAGCATTTACTCTTGCAGCAAAACATTTTCCTATTGAGGCGATGCAAACACTGATAAGCTCAAAATCAAACAGCTTACTCGTTGCTTCTTTGGCATTGCAAGTAAGAGATTCCTCTGCGGGAATTGCTAAAATACTTGGAGCTATTTCATCAATGAAAGACGATAATGAATTATTAATTAAAATAGTAAATCAATTTAATAAAAGTAAAACACCCCTTGAAGATGCATCGATACAATCTATTTTAGCTAAAATTGAATCCGATGATATAAGTAGTATGGCTGCTCTGACAAAGCTTTCTGCAAGGTTCGGTATTCCTCCTTCAGATAAGTTTTTATTCATGAGCAATCAGGCTTTAACACAATTGCAGGATCCTAATTTATCCGAAAAAGAGAAATTAGCTTTAATGGAAATCATTCAATTGGTTCCATATAAACAAAAATCACTCGCTTTATTCAGTTGCTTAAAAAACCAGGTTCCATTGAGAGTACAGGAAGAAGCATTAAGGCAACTCTCTAATTACAGAGAAAAAGAAATTGGAAACAGAATAATTGAAATGTGGAGTGAAATGAGTCCGAGTACGAGAAGATTGGCAAGTGATTTACTACTCTATGTTGAATTATATCATGATGCTTTACTTAGTGCATTAGAAAAAGGTAAAATTCAAATTGGTGAAATGAATTTTGATCTTGAAAGAAGGAGAATGCTGATTGCCTGGGATACTAATCCAGAGAATAGGAAAAGAGCAAATAAATTATTATCAGATGAAGAAATAATAAGCAGAAAAGAAGTGGTTGCAAAAATGAAACCGGCATTGAGCTTGAATGGAAACCAGGCTGAAGGAGAAAAAGTATTTCAAGCAATATGTAGCAATTGTCATAGGTATGAAAATATTGGCAATGATGTAGGACCTGTACTGACTGAAATCAATCGAAAAAGTAAGGAGTCGATCATGCATGATATTTTAGACCCAAATGCCGCAGTAAATACGCAATACATTAGTCATCAGATCAAAACAAAAGATGGAATGTTGCATATTGGAGTTATAGATTCAGAAAACGATGAATCAGTTGTAATGAAAAAGATGGGGGGTGAAAAAATTACCTTCAATAAGAAAGGTATTATGAAAATGAATTCGATGGGAAAATCGCTTATGATGGAGGGGCTCGAAGGGAGTTTAACTCATCAACAAATGGCCGACCTATTATCTTTTCTGCAAAAACAATAGCTGAAGTTCACTTATTAGAAAGGTACTTTAATTTTCAACTACTTCATCGTGATGGTATGATCAAAGGGTAATAAGGGCATCATAAAGAATCTCTATGGGATGAAGCGCTATCTTGCCAGTGCTATCTTTAATTTGATGCCTACAACTTGTTCCGTTTGCAGCTACAATGACCTGATCACCCACGGAACGAACGGTTGGGAAAAGGACCAATTCGCCAATATTCATCGAAAGATCATAATGTTCTTTCTCATAACCGAACGAACCTGCCATTCCACAGCATCCAGATGGAATCAGTTGTGCTTTATAATTTTTAGGAAATGAAAGAGCCCTTTTTGCAGGCACCATACTAGATAATGCTTTTTGATGACAGTGCCCGTGCAATCTAATCAGTTTTGTGTCGCTTGTAAATTGCTCCTGTTTGATTCTTCCTAATTCGGCTTCTTTATCAAACCATTCTTCAAAAAGAAGTGTGTGAACAGAAAGATTTTTTGCATCTGCTTTTAGTGTTTGCGGAACCAGATCAATATACTCATCGCGAAAACTCAGTATGGCCGAAGGTTCAATACCAATCAATGGTGTATTTTCAGAAATAATCTTACTCAGTCGAGAAACATTTTCAATAGCAATTTGCCGTGCTTCATACAGCAACCCTTTTGACAAATATGATCTTGCACTCTCAAGATGCTCCGGGATTACCACTTCATAGCCCAATGCTTCTAATAAAAGAATGCATTTTTTACCAATTTCAGTATCGAGATAATTAGTGAATTCATCGGCAAACAAATAAACCTTCTTCGCAGATTTTATTGATTTTCGATGCTTAGACCAATCGCGTAGTGATAACGTAGTCAATGACGGTAAGGAACGATTGGGATGAATTCCCAATATGCGATTGATTAAGATGCGACCAAGACCTGAATTAATCATACCATTGTACAGCCAAGGTACTTTGTAAGCGCGTTCGATATTTTTTACAAAGCGACCAAGCAGTTTAGAACGGAAAGGAACTCCTTTGCGTTCATAGTAATGCTGTGTGAATTCTGCCTTCATTTTCCCAACATCTACACCGGAAGGACACTCGGTTTTACACCCTTTACAGGATAGACAGAGATCGAGTATACTATGGGTTTGTTCCAATAGTTCATCATTTGTTTCTAACTGATTTACATCTTGACTGTAATAATGACGAAGCATGTTTGCACGCGCACGGGTTGAGTCGCTTTCGCTTCGCGTTGCCATATAACTTGGGCACATGGTTCCGCCAGTGATCTCAGTTTTACGGCAATCTCCAGAACCGCTGCATTTTTCTGCAAGCTGTTGAATGCCATCCTGATGTTGGAAGTCCAATATGGTCTCCACCTGCTTAGAAACAACATTATCTACGCGCAAAAACTGATCCATCGGAGGGGTTTTGGTTATTTTCCCACGATTGAAAACTTCTAAAGGATCAAATATTTCTTTAACTACCGTGAAGAGTTCATAGTTTTTTTGACCCATTGCGAGTGGAAGAAATTCACCTCGCAATCTGCCATCACCATGTTCTCCAGAAAGCGACCCATTGTATTTTTTTACTAGCAGGGTCGTTTCATGTAAGATCTTCCTAAATAGGTTACGATCCTGCTCCAGTTTCAAATTCATCAATGGATTTATATGCAATTCTCCGGCTCCAGCATGTGCTGACATGGAGTATTGCAAACCATTTTTTTTGAGAAGTTCTTCGAGTTCACCAATGTAAGAAGGTAAATCTTCGGGAGATACTGCACAGTCTTCAATGAGGTTCACTGGCTTGGCATCACCATTGATATTCCATAAGATGCTAAGAGCGCCTTTCCTCAGTTCCCAGGCTTTAGCAGATGCTTCATTGTATAAAACTGGATAGGCATACCCCAGTTCTGTTTTTCTCAACGCCTCTATGAAGCGTTCAACTTGCTGATTCAGACTTATAATATCGTGATCGAAAAATTCTACCATCAGAATGGCTTTTGGATCACCCACTACGAAATCACGGTGTTCATCAAAAGATGCATTCCCTTTTGTGCATTCGAGTATTACATCATCGATAAGTTCGGAAGCATAGCAGTTAGATGCCAATGCAACCAAATTTGCTTGAAGAGACTCATTAATGGATGTGCAATGAACATTCACCAGAGCAACTTCAGGGGGCGGAAGATCAATCAATTTTAATTTTGCTTCCGTGATAACACAAAGGGTTCCCTCAGAACCAGCGATTAATTTGCACAAGTTCCATGGAGCATTTGATTCATGCATTTCTACCAAAGCATCCAAGGCATAACCTGAGTTTCTTCGGGTTATCTCTTTCTTTGGAAAATTATTTTTTATGCTTTCTCGATTGTCTTGATCATGCATGAGATGCTTTAATCTGGAATATATCGTTGACTCGAGGGATGAACCATCTAAGTTCATTTCATCTTCATGAAGATCTCGAAAGACGACTTCTGAACCATCGCTAAGAATAGCATTGATGGATATGAGATTATTTCGCGTATCCCCCCAAACAATGGAATGAAGGCCGCACGAATTATTGCCTATCATTCCTCCGATCATGGCCCGGCTTGCAGTAGAGGTCTCCGGCCCAAACATCAAGCCAAATTTTCTCAAGTAGGCATTTAGATCATTACGGATGACGCCTGGTTGTACCCGCACCCACTTCTCTTCGGCATTTACCTCCAGTATGTTTATGAAATGCTTTGACAGATCAATAACGATGCCTGCTCCTACTACCTGACCAGCCAGAGATGTTCCTGCCGCTCGAGGAATCAGGGTTTGTCCGGTTTCTTTAGCAAAGGAAATAAGATGCTTTATATCATCAGTGCTTTTGGGGATAGCCACCGCTACAGGTGTTTCCTGATAAACAGAGGCATCTGTACTGTATACGTTTTTCATAGCAAGGTGACTGATGCTATGATCAAAATACAGTTCACCTTCTATCATAGATGATAGTCCTTTCAGCCTTTCAATATGTGTTTTTTGTACAGACATTTCTACTTGATAAATATCGTATCAAATAATCAATTAAATTGAGTATCGTACAAAAAATAAAACTAATTGGTCGATAAGTACCTTGTGGATGGTTGCATGCGCTGTAAGTATGGGGGAACGCCTAAGTGTAAGGTGCTGAATTGGGTTGGTGAATTAAAACTACTCAGAACACTTGTTTTGTCGACAGGACTATCTGAAGAAATCAAATGGGGAATGCCCGTTTATACATATAATGGGAAAAACATAGTAACCATTAATGCTCTAAAAGCATCAGCCAATATTGGTTTTTTTAAAGGGGTTTTAATAAAAGATGAACACAAACTGCTTCAACAGCAAGGCAATATCCAGTCTAGTAGAATAATCCGTTTTACGGAAATAAAGCAAATTGTAGAAGTAAAAGATAAATTACTCGCATACATAAATGAAGCAATTCAACTTGAAATAAGTGGAAAGAAAATAACATATAAAAAGAATCCAGAACCTATTCCTGAAGAACTAACTAATGCTTTTAAGCAGGATTCCGCTTTTAAAAAAGCATTTTACTCATTAACCCCAGGCAGGCAAAGGGGGTATATCATTTATTTTTCTCAGCCTAAACAATCACTTACAAGAATAGGAAGAATTGAGAAATTGAAATCAAGAATTTTAGATGGTTTAGGAATGAACGATAAGTAATATATCAGAATTTGCATTAACTACTTACACAAAGATTTTTATACCTTAATGTAAATCTTTCTTTTATGAAGGATATATCCAACTAACCAACAGGTAAGCATTACCCATACACCAAAAAGAAATGATCCGGTGTAATCGCCTGCAATTCTAAATACATTATCGTAAATCCAGCTAAGGACACTTTCAGGCTGCACCTTACCAGGTACCGGCCAATAGGCTCCTCGGGGAATCCAATACATTAAAATGACAAGTACCTCCGATAAAATGTAAATGAACAGTGTGTTCTTCCCAAACACTTCAAAAAATGGCGTCCAACTTTTTTTACCCGCATGTTCAATTACAAAAATAATAATGGGTAAAATCAATAAATCGAGTCCAACGGTTTGAAACACATAACTGGCAGTCCAAAGTTTTTTATTAATCGGTACAAAAAGATTTGCCCATTGAGCAATAAGCAGCAATACCGAGCCTACAATCATCAATTTTGCAATTGTTTCATACCCATTACCTTTTCTGCTGATGAATCGTGCAGTCAAGTACCCAGCAAGAACATTCACAACAGAAGGCAGGGTACTTAAAATTCCTTCCGGATCGAAAGGGACCCCCTCTCCTTGATAGAGATGATTGGGACCCATGATCAATAGATCGAGTTGGTGACCAATATTACCTTGCATGGTCAAATCGCCAAATGCCCAAAGGGCCCATGTATAAGAGACAAGTGAAGCAATTATATACCACACCGCACCTCTAACCTTAAAGTAATGAATGATAATAGCAGCTAAACCATAGCAAAGAGCAATACGCTGCAATACACCTAAGATTCGCGTGTTACTCAAAGGCCGAAACACCAAATCGCCAGTCTCTGTAATATTGAAAAAAGGAAACCAATACATCAAGTAACCAATTAGAAAAATAATTGCAGTACGCTTGGCAATTTTACCCAATACAGCAGCACTGCCCATGGCCTCGTATTTCTGCATACTGAAAAACATCG
>JAFMES010000089.1 GCA_017856605.1 Chitinophagaceae bacterium | reverse complement strand
GTTTTTTCATGATGAAGGTATTTGTCTTGGAATTTTTAGAAAACTAAGTTGGATAAAAATAATTAATATAACGACTGCTGCAAGCCAAGCAAAATCGGTACCTAATTGTCCATCGTCTGTAGACTTTCCCAGAAATTCGGTTATGAATGCTCCAGCCATAAACCCTGCAGTATTGAGCAATCCGTATCCCGTAGCGCGATGTTCTTCTTTAATGAATTGGCAGAGGATGGGCATATTATTGCAATCAAAAATGCCAAAACCCAACCCAAATAGAATTGCCCCTAATAACACGGCAGGCAAGGTTCCGATAAAACCCAACAATAGCAAGGAAGGAATGGTCAGAGATAGTCCGATGACACTGGTAAATATTCTTCCTCGGGAATGAATGGAGAACCATTTGTCAGACAACCACCCGCCCAGCAACACTCCTCCAAATGAAGAAAGCGAAATGGAAATGGTAGTTAATGGTCCTGCAAGTGGCATATCGATATGTAACGAAGATGAAATAAGTGTTGGTGCCCAATTTTTAACTGCCCATCCAGGTAAACTTGGAATGGCAAAATAAAATATCATAATCCAGAATGGAAATGATCCCAACAAATCAGATAGTCCTTTGAAAGGAGATGATAGATCTTTTTTTTCTGAACGCCAATTAGATTGTTCACGAGAAGGATCTTTGAGTGCAAATAAGAGAAAGATAGAATACAGCATCCCGATACCTCCAAAGGAGATGAAAGCGATTTTCCAAGATGTCATGCTGGAGACGGTTGATCCAAATCCGCCTAATGCCTGCCCCAGATATATACCAGAAAGATGCAGTCCCATTGCTCTTGAACGCGTGCGCTCGCTATGATGATCCGCTATCAGAGAAAGTGCAGCAGGAAAATAAAGAGCTTCACTTACCCCCATGATGGCCCTCAGCACGTATAACATATCTAACGAGGTAGATAATCCCATGGAGAGCGTTACGGTAGACCATACAAAAAGGCTTCCTACAATTAGTCGCTTTCGATTGAATCGATCAGCAATCCAACCAGCAAACGGACTCATCAATCCGTAGATCCACAGAAATACCGCCATCAGCCTGCCAAAATTGGCGGCTTGCTCCAAAGAAGGAAAATCTACTTGCATTGCGGGGCGCATGGTGGCGATCATTTGCCGATCCATGTAGTTGAGCAGCGCAACTACCCAAAGCAGGGCAACCAATTGCCAAGGATACCGAGAGGCCGATTTCATTGGGGAGGTGTATTTTTTACCAATATACCCATTTCAATTCACCCAAAACAAATTTGCAGCAGTTGGAAATAAAGAAAATAATTATTAGGTTTGTCTAAATTATTAATTAGTCGATATGAAATTATCGATCAGCGAAGAAAATCATATCAAGGCAATCTACCACCTTCAGTCCAGCATGGAGAGAGTAGGCACCAAGGATTTGGCAGCCCGCCTCAAGACAAAACCTGCATCGGTGACAGATATGATGAAGCGATTGAAAATCAAACGCTTGATCGATTATAAACCCTATTATGGTTTCAAGTTGAGTGCTGAAGGAAAGCGTGTTGCCTTAACCATTGTTCGACGTCATCGTTTATGGGAATACTTTTTAGTTGAGAAACTGCAATTTGATTGGGATGAGGTTCATGAATTGGCAGAGGAACTTGAACACGTTAGGAGTCCCCTTCTCATTGAGCGACTCGATACCTATTTAAATCGCCCGAAATTCGATCCACACGGAGATCCTATACCAGATCGGGAAGGAAATTTTTCACAAGAAGATGCTGTTCCTTTAACTATTTTAAAAGCAAATCAAAAAGGAAAAGTAAGTCGCATTACCAAAAATAATAAAGAGGTGATTGATCTCATCATGCTTAAACATATTCGAAAAGGATCACGAATTGAAATAAAACGCATTTTTACTATTGATGGTTCAATTGAGCTGAAAGTAGATAATAAATATGTAGAACACATTTCTCCGCTTCTTGCACAAAACATTTTAATTGAACATGAGAACGGGAAAAAATGATATTCGATCTCTAAGCGAAGTGTATCAAAGTGTGGATACTACTCAACCCATGAAGGGATGGAGAAAAGTGGTTGCATTTTTGGGACCAGCATATATGGTTAGCGTCGGATACATGGATCCCGGTAACTGGGCAACAGATCTGGCAGGTGGAAGTAAATTTGGTTATCAGCTCATCTGGGTATTACTGATGAGCAACATGATGGCATTACTCCTCCAAAGTCTATCGGCACGATTGGGTGTAGTGAGAGGACTTGACCTTGCACAAGCAAACAGAGAGACCTATCCGCGTTCAATCAATTTCATTTTTTATCTATTGGCTGAGGTAGCCATTGCTGCAACGGATTTAGCAGAAATATTAGGCATGGCAATTGGAATACAATTGCTAAGCGGACTTCCATTAATCTGGGGAGTATCACTAACGGTTGCCGACACCTTTCTTTTTCTATTGCTACAACGGTGGGGAATTAGAAAATTAGAAGCTTTTATAATTGCACTTGTTGCCATTATTGGTGGAAGTTTTTTAATTGAAATGTTTTTATCGAAACCAGATCTTGGTGAAGTTGCAACTGGATTTATCCCTACGTTACAAAACGAGGAAGCTCTTTACATTGCAATTGGTATAATTGGTGCAACCGTTATGCCACATAATCTTTATTTACATTCTGCTTTAGTACAAACCAGAAAAATAAATCGAGATGATGCATCCATACGCAAGGCACTAAAACTGAATTTTGTTGACAGTGCTATTGCATTAAACATGGCCTTTTTTGTAAATGCATTCATTCTGATATTGGCCGCAACTGTTTTTTATAAAACAGGAAGAACAGATGTAGCAGAAATCAAAGAAGCCTATCAATTGTTATCTCCATCCCTTGGAACACAATTAGCATCAACGCTATTTGCAGTTGCATTGATTGCATCAGGACAAAGTTCTACAATTACTGGAACACTGGCAGGCCAGGTAGTCATGGAAGGATATTTACAACTTCGTCTCCCACCTTGGCTCAGACGATTGATAACTCGCTTGATTGCAGTCATTCCTGCCATTGTGGTAATATTAATCAATGGAGAAAAAAATATTGATAGTCTACTGATCCTGAGTCAAGTTATTCTATCGCTTCAACTTGGTTTTGCAATTATTCCTCTAATTCATTTTACGAGTAACCGATCCAAAATGGGAACATTTGCAATAAAACCAGTGGTCATTGCGCTGGCATCACTAATTACAGCGGTTTTGGTATACTTGAATATTCGGATGGTGTACGAACAGGCTTCACTGTTTTTTGAATCCTCTTCTTCAGTCTGGGCAAAGGGACTTATATTACTTGGAGGATCGATTTACGTTGGACTGCTGATTGTTGCAATCATTTATCCTCTAGCTAAAAAAAATAAATAGATTAATTTAGGGTATGATCAAAAAGATTACCCTGCTTCTAGCAATACAGTCAATTGTCACGATTGCACCAGCTCAGTCTACTGCCATAGATCCAAAACTTAGAAAAGGCATAGTAGTAGAACAATTCATTTACGAGGAGGCTCCTTTCCCACAGTGCCATGCATCTACAATTGCTGAGACACCTGAAGGACTGATTTCAGCATGGTTTGGCGGAACTCGTGAAGGCAATAAAGATGTTTCTATTTATGTCAGCAGAATGATCAACGATAAATGGGATAAGCCTTTTTTAGTGGCAGAAGGTATTATCGATGATAAAACCCGGTATGCTTGTTATAATCCCGTTTTGTATCAGGTTCCGGGCGGAGAATTACTCTTGTTCTATAAAGTAGGGCCCCGAGTAATTGACTGGACTGGATGGGTTATTCGCTCTCAAGATCACGGAAAAACATGGAGCAAGCCTGAACAGTTGCCCGATGGGATACTTGGACCTATTAAAAACAAACCCTACTTAATCGGTAACACACTTGTCTGCCCTTCAAGTACAGAACGAGATGGATGGAAAGTCCATTTTGAATACACCAATGATCATGGTAAGACCTGGAGCAAAGGACCGGACTTAAACGATGCAAAACCAATTACGGGCATTCAGCCATCGATATTGCGTCATGGTCCTCAAACTCTTCAGGCCCTGTGCAGAAGTACCAATGGAACCATCAATGAAACATGGAGTTACGATAACGGAAAAACATGGAACACGCTTTCCAAAACCAATCTCCCCAACCCCAACTCGGGAATTGATGCCATTACTTTGAAGAATGGCAAGCATTTACTGGTGTACAATGATGTAAAGCCAGATGACAAAGAGAAATTCGGTTGGGGCGATCGCTCTCCTCTTAATGTAGCCATTTCATCAGATGGTAAAAATTGGGAACCTCTATTGATATTGGAGAATGAAAAAGGAGGTGAATTCTCCTATCCCTATGTCATACAAGACGGAAAGGGTCGCGTTCACATAACCTACACATGGAAAAGAAAAAAAATTAAACACATCATCGTAGCTGTCCCATAGCCCACTGCACCCCAATAATACTTTTAAAGAACTTGGCTTTCAGATCAATAAGTTTCTGATTCGCAGCAATCAGATTATTTTCCCGAGCATTGACAAGAAACATGCTGGATTCTCCAACAGAAAATCTAGACTCTTCCGCTTTGAGCAACAATCGCTGATTCTCTGTATTGGATTGAAAAATAGTTACCTGTGTTTGGTATGCATTTACTTCACTGAATGATGCCCTCACTTTGTTAAGAATTTCCAAGCGAGTTTGCTGCAGAGAAAGATCAACCTCATTGAGTTTGATGTTGGTAGATCGCAAATTACCTCGTGCCTCCCGCTGAAACAATGGAACACCAAATTGGATGCCAAATTTGTAGTTATTTTCAAAAAGTGGTGCTACCAATAATTTATTTAATCCAAAATCTTGTCTTAGAAAGTTATAGCGCAGATTTAGAGAAGGCAGTAGCTCCTGAACATTCAAACGCTTTTCAATTTGAAGAACTTCTCTTCTAAAATCAAATGCGATTAATTTTGGATGTTCGGTCTCCGCCTTGAGTATAGATTCATTCAGATTCGGAATGGGGTAATTAGGTATTGCCACTGTATTCCATGTACTATCTGGCTCAATCTCTTCAGGAAGTTCATACGGCTGACCGTTGTCGTTCCACATATAATTGCTTAGCTCCAATCGTTTCTCCTGCAATACAAGCCAAGCTTGACTCTCCATGGTCTGCATGGATTGCAATTGCGACAGTGCTTCGGTGGTGTCGATAGCTGCTCTATCACCTGACAGATAGGACAATTTTACAAATTGGAATCGGCGTTCAGCAACAGCAACTGCTTGCTGAAATACTTTGCGTGTTTGATGGGCTGCAACCCACGACCAATATGCTGTTGCAGATTGATACAACAGGTCATTGAGCATCATCCATTTTTCTTGGATACTCAGTGATACCATTTTTTTTGATTGCATTACTGCAGCACGACGTCTATCCATTAGTAACCCTCTTAATACAGGGATGGATACCCCAACATACGTACTACGTCCAACTGTCAGTGTTGGATCAGGTCTTACTCCCTGATTATTTTCAATGCCTGCACTCAAATCAATTCCGTACCAAGTTGGAATTTTTATTTCCGAAATAGTATTATTAAAATAATTTTTACCATCAAATGTTTTACGATCATTTCGCAAGTAATACGATGGATCAAAATTTCCACGAGATGATAATAGGAAAGCTTGAGATGCATCAACTCTTAATGTTGCTTGCTTAGCAATAGGGTGATGAACTCGAACAATATCAAGCGTGTTTTCAAGTGTAAGAAGCTTTACTTGTCCAACGAGATGTTGAACAGTAAAAAAGTAAACCAAAAAAAGAGACCAATACCTCAACCACTTCATGGCTTAGAATTGGTTTTGGTGACAGTAGGTCGATAATACTCTGGCGGAAATCCATTGATCTGTCGCCACAATTCAAACCAAACCCGAACATTTTTCAACAGTGCAAATCCTTGAACCCCAGCACCGAGTTTTAATTCTTTGGGCCAGGGTTTATCTTTTTCATTAGGTATGATTAGCATTCTGAATTTACCATTCTCGCTTCTATTGGTCTCAACAGCAGCAACTGTACCTTGGAAAGTACCATAGCTTGCGTTAGGCCAACCTGAAAATACTACCGCAGGATAACCGTCAAAAATCATGCGCACCTCTTGCCCTTTGGATATCAAAACAAGATCCATCGGATCAATAAACAATTCAACAGCATAATTTACTTTATCAGGTACTATTTCTACAATCATATCGCCCTCCTTCACAGTTTCATTCAATCCTGCTTTTCTGGCTTTAGTGATTTGGCCACTTTGAGGAGCAATCAACCATCGCTGTCCTCCTCTAATAATATAATTAGCCAATTGATTTTGATTTTTTGCCACTTCAGCATCTGTGGAAGCAGCATCGCCCATTGCTGATGCAATCTCTGCACGTGCTTTAAATATTTTATCTGCAGCATCTTGAACTACCGTACTGATTTCAATGCGACAGATAACAAGGTCTTGTCGGGTATTTTTAAGCGTTTGAGATTTTTCCGTCATATAGGCTAGCGCCTTATTGTACTGTGCTGTTCTACGTTCTAATTCCGTAAGCGGAATTATGCCTTCACTATACATTTGTTTAGCACGTGTAAGTTGAACTTGAGCAATAGAATGGTCAATCTCACTTGCCACAAGCGCAGCACTATCGCTGATCACTTTTCGATTCAATTGTTCCAGTTTATTCTGAAGAGAATTCAATTTCAGTTCTCGGGCATTTTCAATGGCTACAATCTGATTTTGAGTTGCCATTGCTTTATCCCTGCTCAAGTCGGCTTTTTGTTTTTTTGCATTCAGCTGCTCTTCGGTCCGCTTTACCAAATTCGGATCCAGATAGTCGTCTTTAATATCAAGAAGTTGAACAATGGTATCGCCTTTTTGTACATAATTTCCCTCTCGTACATACCATTTTACAATACGGCCAGGAATAATTGTATTCAGTTGTTGTGGACGTTGATCTTGATAGAGAGTTGTAACTGCACCATTGGCATTGATATTCTGTGTCCACGGTAAAAAAAGCGCCAAAAGTAGAAAGCCAATGATGCCGTACGACCAGTAACGAATGGTATGAACAGATCGTACGAAATAAATATCTTCTACGGATTTTGCTCGGTATCCTGTTTCATTAAAAATATGTTGTGAAAGTCTCTTCATATCAGGAGTTCCTTTTGGGGTTTATCATCAAGTCGGAAGCGCCTGTTACCCTGAGCTTACCATGGTCTAAGACGCATACCTGATCACACTTTTGTGCATAGGGCACATATCCTGTAACCACTACAACTGTCGTATTGTGTAGACTCAACAAATATTCAAGTAGTTGTTGGCTGTGCTCACCAGCTGCCAATTCAAATGGCTCATCTAAAAGCAAAAGACGTGGATCACCAAGAAAGGCTCTCAATAAAAGTATTTTTTTTGCGATGATGCTACTAATGCCTTTACCAGCGGGATTCAGCATAGTATTAAATCCTTCGGGCAAGGATGCAATATGTTGATGTAAACCAATAATTTGAGATAGTCGAATGATCTCATCTATTTCAATTTTTTCATTGCCCATTTTTATATTCTCAACAATGGTACCATGAAAAATATCCTGATCATGATAAAACACTCCCATTGTTTGTTGAAGTGTTTTAATATTCCAATTCCCAATTGGCAATGAGTCTATTAATAATGAGCCGGAATCCATGGGGTAAGCCCCTGTCATTAATTCCATTAAAACTGATTTGCCAGATCCAGCATCCCCCATTATGCAAATTTTTTGTCCGGCTGATATGGTGAGACTTACATCATCAATAACTTTTTTCTGATGATCAAATGAAAAAGAGGTGTTTTTAAATTGTATTGCAATGCCATTGTATTGAGGCGTAAAAGGAGTTCCGCTCGCTTCTTCGGTTTCCTTATCAGTTACCTTACTTAATTTTTCAAGACTTGTCAAAACATCGTAGCACTTATCAAGACTAAGAATCAGTTTTTCAACTGCAGCCAATACCGTAATGATTACAATTTCAGCTGCAATAAACTGGCCAACATTTAATTGTTGTTCAATCAATAAAATACCCCCTAAAATAAGCATGGTGGCTGTGATCAGCAATTTAAAAAACACCAGACTCCAATATTGAAATTTCAAAACATCAAAGTGCTCAGTTCGTGAACGCAGATAATCACTTAACAAATCATCTGTTTTCTTTAAATGAAAATTTTCCTTACCTGAAACTTTAAATGTCTTAAAGGAACGGGCCATTTCTTCTACCCAACCTG
>JAFMES010000088.1 GCA_017856605.1 Chitinophagaceae bacterium | reverse complement strand
GAAAATGTTGTCGTTCCGTACGATGACAGAGCATAGGAATAATAGCAGTTGCACCTATTTCAGTGACTTTTTCTACCATCCATTCAAATCGGGCTGCATGTTTAAGTAAAGAACATGCCAGTGTAATGCGTTTTGTAGGAGGTGCACATTGAAGAATGTCGGTGATGTTGACCACCAGTTGTTTTTTATCAGCAAATTCAATCACCGCAGAACACCGCTTACCCAATCCATCGGTGAGATGCACCTGTTCACCTTGAGTCATCCTCAAAACAGTTACGATATGTTTTCGTGCTTCAGCATCCAGCGATACTGATCCGGGGCGATCAGGTAAAGAAGGACAATAAAAAAGTGGAGCGGAATTCATGATCTAGTGGCATCAGAACGGTGTGTCTTCTATTTCTCCACCGGTTCCATCATTCATCTTACTGCCTTTTTGAATAAAGAGTTTTGCACCTTCATTATCACTGACCGGTCGCCAACTGCCTCCCTGAGGATACCCACTGGAGTATCCACCAATTTGTTCTTGTTCTTCAAATTTCTGGATATAGAGTTTGGCTTTCAGCTTAATGTTTTCTAATGAGCCATTTCGGTGTTTTGCAATTTTTACAAACACATCGCCTTTCGTGTCTTCGCCCATTTCATTGGTGGTGATATCGTAATAATCGGGGCGATACAGGAACATGACCACATCAGCATCCTGTTCGATGGCACCTGATTCACGGAGGTCCGAAAGCTGGGGGATCTTATTGTTTTCTTTTCGTTTTTCAACTTCACGACTCAACTGACTGAGTGCAATAATTGGCACTTGAAGCTCTTTGGCCAATTGTTTAAGATTACGGGAAATTGTGCTGATTTCCTGCTCGCGGTTGCTGTTCCGGTGTTCGCTGGACCCGCTCATCAGTTGCAGATAATCGATAATGAAAAGGCCAACGTTGTGTTTGCTTTTCAGTCGCCTGCACTTTGCACGCAATTCAAAAATGTTCAGCGCAGCCGAATCATCGATAAAGAGATTGGCATTGGTCAGTGGCTCAATTCCTTTTTTATACAGTTGTTTCATCTCGTGATCTTCCAATCGTCCACGAGAAATTTTTTCTAGTTGCAATTCACTTTCTGCAGAGAGAATGCGTTGGACCAATTGACTGGTACTCATCTCTAAACTGAAAAAAGCAACAGGCGTAGGTTTGGTGGGGTGCATGGCCGCATTACGCGCCAAATTGAGTGCAAAAGCGGTTTTACCCACGGATGGTCGCGCTGCCAAAATAATGAGATCGGATTTTTGCCATCCGTAAGTAGTTTTATCCAATGTCGGAAATCCAGTGGGCACTCCCGTAATGTCTTCGTTGCGCAATCGCATTTCATCAATCCGATTTACGGCATCCATCACACCCTGTCCAAGCGTATCAAATTCTTTTTTCAGCTGGTCATTCGTAATGGAAAACAATTTCTGTTCAGCATCGTCCAATAAATCAAATACATCGGTTGCATCATCGTAGGCGTCCGTGATGATTTCACTGCTGATGCGTATCAATTCACGTTGGATGAATTTTTCCTGAACAATCCGCGCATGCGCTTCAATGTTGGCAGCCGATACTACCGAATTGGTGAGTTTGGAAATGTAATAAGGGCCGCCTACTGCATCAAGCATTTCCATGGACTTGAGTTCCTCCACTACGGTAAGCAAATCGATTGGCTTGTTATCGAGGTTGAGCTGAACTATGGCACGGAAAATAGTTTGGTGTGCTTCAACGTAAAAGCATTCTGGCTTTAAGATATTGCCTACTACATCAAATGCGCCTCTTTCCAACATTACCGCACCCAGTACCGCCTCTTCCAGTTCTCTGGACTGAGGTGGAATTTTACCGTAGGCAAGGGGATTGAATTCCGCACCGGTTTTTCTCCTCGTTCTTCTGTCTCGATTCAGGTTCGTATCCATAGAGCGAATATACCAAGGTTGGATTTAGCAGGATGTTATTGAAAAGCATTAATGGGAACAGGGAATCAACATCTCTGTTCACAGAAAACCCAGGGTTTTCAACATCAACATTGGGCTTGTCCACACCTTTTTGGTTTATGCGTACCCCCCTTCCCATTTAAGCTTTATAGTATATTTGCGGCATGACGATCTCCTACAAATGGCTCATGGATTATTTTGATGAGCCGATCCCCCATGAAAAGTTATCGTTGATCCTCAATTCCATAGGATTGGAAGTGGAGAGTTACGAGCATTTTCAAGAAGTCAGGGGTGGATTAGCGGGACTCATTACGGGAGAAGTAGTGAAGGTGGAAAAGCATCCCAATGCCGACCGCCTATCGGTCACCCTAGTTAACACAGGAGGCCCAGCTCCGCTTCAAATTGTTTGCGGCGCTCCAAATGTGGCAGCGGGACAAAAAGTCATTGTTGCACAAGTTGGAGTTACCATCTACCCTACTTCAGGTGATCCAATCACGATGAAGAATGCAAAAATCAGGGGCGTTGAAAGCCAAGGCATGATCTGTGCAGAAGATGAAATTGGTTTGGGAACTGACCACAATGGAATTAAAGTACTTGATGCTTCAACTCCAATTGGAATGGCTGTTGCAGAACTGTTTCAGCCCTATGAAGATCATGTGATTTCAATAGGACTCACTCCCAATAGAAGTGACGCCATGAGTCACTTGGGCGTAGCCCGTGATGTGTGCAATTGGATCAATCATCATGAAGGCAAAAAAATTGCTCCGATCATTCGTTCAAATACAGAGTGGGTATCAACTGGAAAACAATCGCCAATATCGGTTGAACTATTAAATACAGAGGACTGCAAACGGTACTGTGGGGTTTACATCGAAGGCATTGAAGTCAACGAGTCACCTCTTTGGCTGAAGCAGCGATTGAAAGCGATTGGACAACGACCAATCAATAACATGGTAGACATTACCAATTACATCTTACACGATACGGGTCAACCTTTGCATGCATTTGACGCAGATACCATTGCCGGAAAAAAGCTGAGAATCGGCAACCTTAAAGAAGGAACTGCCTTCATTGCACTGGATGGAAAGGAAAGAAAACTGAGGCAAACCGACCTCATGATCTGCGATGGCGATGATCGTCCCTTATGCATAGGAGGAGTATTTGGAGGAAGCAACAGCGGTGTAACCAGCACCACCGTCAATATCTTTTTGGAAAGTGCTTGGTTTCATCCGGTATCGATTAGAAAAACATCGTTTCATCACCTCTTGAGAACGGATGCTGCTACTCGATTTGAAAAAGGAGTAGACATCGGTCAAACACTTCAAGTTGTAAAGCGGGCAGCACTCCTAATGGCTGAGTTGGGCAACGGCAAGATCAACACCGATGCAGTAGATGTATATCCTAATCCAGCCGAACAACCTCGCGTAACACTGAGCTATGATTACTTGAGAAGAGTAAGCGGTAAACAGTACCAGCAAGTTGCGGTCGAAGGCATATTGAGCGGGATGCAATTCAAATTGCTTAACAATACTGATTCGGAAATTGAGGTGGAAGTCCCCACTTATAAAACCGACATCCACATTGCCGCAGATCTTGTAGAAGAGATCATGCGCATTGACGGATTTGACAATGTTGTGATCCCTTCCACCATCACCATCACTCCCAGTGTAGCTGATGCAAAAGATCCTTTTGCTTTAAAAGAAAAACTTTCCCGTGTGCTGACTGGTATGGGTTTTCATGAAATGCTGAACAACTCCATCACGCATTCCGCTTTTTACAATGAAGAAGAAATGGGAAGAGCGGTTAAGATGTTGAATAATTTGAGCTCGGAGTTGGATGTACTGAGGCTGGAGATGTTGGAGACGGGCTTGCAATCCGTTGCCCGCAATCTCAATCACCGCAACAGCGATTTACGCTTGTTTGAATTTGGCAAAACCTATAGCAAAGAAGGTAAGGGGTACATCGAGAAGGATCATCTCGCTTTATTCACGTGTGGTAATTCAACAGCAAAATCCTGGAGTGGACCGGAAGTGCCTGCGGATCTTTTTTATCTCAAAGGAGTTATTTCAGCCTTGCAAAAACAATCTTCGATAAGTACAATTGAATTCAAAGAAGAATCCTCATCTCGATTTGCGTATTGCTTGAACGGATATTCCAAAGGCGTATGTGTGGCAACCATCGGAAGACCATCCCGTGATAGGTTGAATCGTTTCGACATTAAAACCGATGTTTGGTATGCCGATATCCATTGGGATGCCTGGTGGCAGGTAGCAAGCGCCACTGGAATTCGTTACAAGGAAGTTTCGAAGTTCCCTTCGGTGGAAAGGGACCTCTCCTTTGTAATTGGGAAAAACGTAACTTTCAGTCAGATCGAAGATCTGGTGAATTCACTTTCGCTTCCGCACCTCAAACGCTATCAACTGTTTGATGTGTTTCAGAGCGATAAATTGGGGAAAGATCGTCAGTCACTTGCGATGAGCTTTACGTTTCAAGACGAAACGCGCACGCTAAAAGACGAGGAAGTAGAAGCCGCAATGGGTAAGATCATCGGTCAATTGGAAAAAAATACATCGGCAGAGATCCGCAAGCAATGAGTGCATTACAGTCCCATATTGAACGCATCGAAGAAAAGCTCAAAACCGTATTGAGTCGCCATCAGAGTTTGAAAAAAGAAAACGAAAAACTCAAAAAACAGTTAGTAAAGTCCGAAGAAGAGAAAGAGGCGTTAGTAGATCAACTCAAGCAATCGGCATTACAGATCAGCATGCTTAAATCTTCAGAAGGAAACTCTTCAAAGGCATCGCGTGCTGCTTTGGAAAAAAGAATCAATGCGTACGTGAAAGAAATTGACCGATGCATTGCCCTGCTTGGCGATCAGGCTTAAATGCGTTTCACTGTTTTCATTTCAACAGTGTCTTTACCTTGAGAGCATTCCAACGTGTACACTCCATAAGGCAATTCACCCAAGCCTTCCCAATCAATAGAAGTTGCTCCGGAATGGACTCGGTTTTCTGTTTTGCACCAAATTTGCCCATCTTCACTTTTCAACTTAACTTGTAGGGGTGCCTGAACAGCATCCTCCACCTCAATGATGAGACGGTCAATAAAACTGAATGATCTGGTTTTGGCGAGCATGGTTTCTCAAATTTTTGGATATGGATTGCTAACTGAAAATAGTGAATTATTTGTGAATAAACGCAATAAATGTTAAAAAATGTCTGGAATTATACCCATTAATGTCATTTTAGGTGATCGTACGTACAGGATCAAGATTAAAAATACGGACGAATCCATGGTACGCGATCGAGCAAAGGCACTGAACGACCAGTTGATGCAATTCAAAAAGCAGTATGCGGGAAAGGACATGCAGGACTACTTGGCCATGGTATTGCTTTCCCACGTATTGGATAACAAACAGGAAGCAACTTCATCAACACCCCCACCTGAATCGGCTGTTGCATTCGACTTCACACCCCATTTGGACCGTTTGGAGTCGCTTCTGGATAAGGCACTGGGATAGCCCTGCCACCCATCCAAAAAAGGCAGAACGACTGCCGTATTTTCATTAATTTCGTAGATTATAGCCCGCGTATGGAATTTTTAATGCAGGGATTGAACATGAATAAATCGATTAACAATGGATTCTCAACTCATCATACCCATCATAACAGGGATCGTGGCCGCATTGGTTGGCCTTGGACTGGGTAGGCTCATTTTCTCTAAAAACACGGCCTCCAAGCTGGAGGAAGCACAAAAACAAGCAGATCAGATCCTATCAGAAGCTGCAAGCAAGGCTGAAAACATCAAAAAAGAACGGATGTTAGAGGCCAAGGAAAAGTTTGTACAACTGAAAGCGGATCACGATAAAGAAGTTTTTGAGCGCAATCGAAAGCTAAGCGATTCAGAAAACCGCATCAAGCAGAAAGAACAGACCATCAATCAAAAAACAGAATCGCTTGAAAAGCAGGTAAAGGAAAACGATTCAATCAAAGAACACCTCAATCGTCAGATCGAGATTGTCAACCAGAAGCGAACCGAACTGGAAAAACACCAGGAAGAGCACATCCGCAAGCTGGAGAAGATAGCAGGACTAAGTGCGGAAGATGCCAAGGCTCAATTGGTGGAAAGCTTAAAGCAGGAAGCTCAAACCCGAGCATTATCCCTTCAACAGGAAATCATTGAGGATGCTCGTCAGAAAGCAAATAAAGAAGCCCGGAAGATCATCATCCAAAGCATCCAGCGTACTGCTGCGGAGCAAACCATTGAAAATACCGTAACGGTTTTTCAACTGGAGAGTGATGAGATCAAAGGACAGATCATTGGTCGCGAAGGCCGCAACATCCGTGCCATCGAGGCTGCAACGGGTGTGGACCTGGTAGTGGACGATACACCGGAAGCCATTGTGCTCTCTTCATTCGATCCATTGAGAAGAGAGATTGCTCGTCTCGCACTGCAGCGTCTTGTAAGTGATGGTCGCATACATCCTGCACGTATTGAAGAAGTGGTTGAAAAAACACGGAAACAACTAGAAGAGCAGGTGATGGAAATTGGTGAGCGTACCATCATTGAATTGGGCATCCATGGTTTGCACAAAGAACTGGTAAGGGTAGTCGGTAAAATGCGTTTCCGCTCATCCTACGGACAGAACCTCCTCATGCACAGCCGTGAAGTGGCTAACCTCTGTGGAATCATGGCGGCGGAATTGGGACTCAATCCCAAGCTGGCCAAGCGTGCAGGTTTGCTTCACGATATTGGAAAGGTACCCGACGAAGAAACTGAACTCAGTCACGCACTCTTGGGTGGAAAGTTGGCAGAGAAATATGGCGAGAACCCTGCAGTGGTCAATGCCATTGCAGCCCACCACGACGAAACCGAAATGCAATACGTTATTTCCCCAATTATCCAGGCCTGCGACGCCATAAGCGGTGCTCGTCCCGGTGCCAGAAGGGAGATCATGCAGCAATACATCCAGCGCATCAAGGACCTTGAAAATCTGGCGCTCTCCTATACAGGAGTGGAGAAAGCCTACGCGATCCAGGCAGGTCGAGAACTTCGGGTAATCGTTGAGGCTGATAAGGTTACGGACGGGGACAGCGAAAAACTGAGTTTTGAAATGGCCCAGAAGATCCAGACCGAGATGACCTATCCCGGCCAGATCAAAGTGACCGTTATCCGTGAAAAGCGTACAGTTAACGTAGCCCGTTAAAAATTTTGAACCATAGGCAAATTTGCCTAACTTTGCTGCCCTAATTTCAGGTTATGAACCAAGCTATCGCGTTTGTACACGAACAGTTGACCCCCTCCAAGGAAATGCCTAAGTTCAAGGCTGGGGATAACATTACTGTCAATTATAAGATCATTGAAGGTAACAAAGAGCGTATCCAGAGCTTTAAGGGCGACGTGATCAAACGCCAGGGTCAGGGTGGTACCGCAACCTTTACCGTTCGGAAGATTTCTGACGGTGTAGGTGTGGAAAGAACTTTCCCTGTTGCCTCTCCCAACATTGATTCCATCGTATTGAATAAGTCCGGTAAGGTCCGCAGAGCCAAGCTCTACTTCCTGCGCAGCAGGAGCGGTAAAAGCGCAAGGATCAAAGAAAAGCGCATGTAACCGAACTCAGGTACTTCATTTCCATCCCGCTCTTTCACTGGAGCGGGATTTTTATTTAAGGTTCCGTCTCAAAAAAATTGTAGATTTGTAATTGATCAAAAAGGTTTTTTATGTTGACCAATAGCGTATTCTTGCTGGCTATGCCGGGTGGTTCTGAGTGGATTTTTATCATCCTCGCTGTGCTGATCCTTTTTGGTGGTCGCAAGATACCCGAATTCATGCGCGGTCTCGGTAAAGGCATCCGCGAATTCAACGACGCAAAGTCCAACGTGAAGAAGGAGATTGAAGAAGGCATCCACGAAAAGGACAAGCAACAGCCTTCCCACTGATCCCTTTCCCGCTTCGGTTTTGTATCAACATCGATCCATATCGGATTTCCGTAATTCATTGGCGTGCGGTGAATTGACTACTACGCAGGTAGTTGAACACTATTTGAGCAGCATTCAGCAGCAATCTCATCTCAATGCATTCGTACATGTATTTGCTAAAGACGCATTGGAGCGAGCAGCGGCATTGGACAATAAGCTGAATGATCCCACCACGTGGGGCAAACTTTTTGGTGTGGTGATAGGCATCAAGGATGTAATATGTTACAAGGATCATCCGGTTAGTGCTGCTTCGGCGATATTGAAGGACTTCACCTCGCTGTACAATGCAACTGCGGTTCAGCGTTTATTGGACGAGGATGCAATCATCATCGGATCACTGAATTGTGATGAATTTGCGATGGGTTCTTCCAACGAACATTCCGTTCACGGGAAAGTCTTAAACGCATTGGATGAGTCGAGAGTACCCGGAGGTTCTTCAGGAGGTTCGGCAGTGGCAGTGCAAGCGGGACTTTGTATGGTTAGCCTGGGATCCGATACCGGAGGTTCCGTGCGTCAACCGGCAGAC
>JAFMES010000087.1 GCA_017856605.1 Chitinophagaceae bacterium | reverse complement strand
GCATCGATGATGCGGGCTGAGGGATAACGCGACTGCCACCCTTTGCCAACTCCAATGATTCGATCTCCCCGAACCGCCACCTCACCCCTAAACCAACTGTTTCCCGTCCCGTCTACGATCCTTCCATTGATAATAATGTAATCAGGTTCAGTGGATTGCGACTGAACAGGCGATGTAACAATGAATAAATATGCAATCAGAAGAACCAGATATCGTACCATAAATTGAACTTGTTGATGAAGGATCAGGTTTAAAATAAAAAAAATTCAACGATTTCTTGCATCTAACAAAGGTATAGACTAGTTTTATAGAACAAATCCTTTGATAAACTTTATCTATATCCTTCATAGACTAAACTTTATCAAATGAACCTCGACCTTCTTCTGCATATTCTTTTCCCCCCATCCAAGCCACAACCTGTTTTAGTGCCCTTGCGGCATAATCGTCAGTAATCATAGGGATTTACGGATAACCATTCTAATTTCCTGACCGGACCTGTTTAGGTCCGGTTTATTTTTTTTAGCGATTGTGGTAACTTTCCATCACAAGCAAACAACATGGGCATAAGGATTTTCGTGACAGGTGGTACGTTCGATAAGGAATACAATGAATTGACAGGCGAATTATTTTTTAAGGACACGCACTTGCATGAGATGTTGCGATTGGGTAGATCGAAATTACAATTGGATATTAGTACGCTCATGATGATCGACAGTCTTGATATGACGGATGCACTTCGAGAGTCGGTTGCACAAGCATGTATTCAAGCAAGCGAAGAGCGGATTCTGATAACGCACGGAACAGATACCATGGCCGAGACGGCATCTTTGCTTGAATCAAAAGTAAAAAACAAAACCATCGTCCTAACTGGAGCGATGGTCCCTTATAAGTTTGGCAGTAGCGATGGGCTCTTCAATCTGGGAAGCGCATTGGCCTTTGTGCAATCATTGCCTCATGGTGTATATGTTGCAATGAATGGGAAAATATTCAATGGAAACAATGTGAGAAAAAATAAAGCTACTGGAGAATTTGAATTACTTGAACCTTAATTTATGCTTATGAAGCAATGGTTGATGGTCGTTGGTATGTCGACATTCAGTTTATTTATCTCTGCACAGGAAAGAGAGATAAAAAAAGTAGAAGCTGCTGCTGCTTTTCTAATCAACGCATTGGAAAGTGGCGACCGTAAAGCACTGGAAAAAATTTCATCCGTGAATTTGAATTATGGTCACTCCAACGGTCGTGTTGAAGACCGCAACCAATTCATTGAAGCACTGGTGAGCAAAACATCAGATTTTATATCGATCTCCGTATCGGAACAGCGTATACAAGTCACAGGCAAGAATGCCATCGTTCGTCAGCGACTTGACGCAACCATCATGGACGGCGGCAAGCCCGGCGAAGTACGCCTTAATGTATTACTGGTATTTAAAAAAGAAACGGGCGAGTGGAAATTACTCGCCCGTCATGCCTCAAGGGTTATATAAGTTTAGCGTTTCTCCAACAACTTGAAGAACTGATCCAATTGAGGAAGGATCACAATGCGGGTGCGACGGTTTTGAGAACGACCTGCCTCGCTTGAATTATCGGCAATAGGCTGATATTCGGAACGTCCGGCTGCAACCATCTTCGCAGGATCCATACCATATTGTTTCTGGAATAACCTCACAATGGTAGTGGCACGCTTTGTACTCAGATCCCAGTTGTCCTGCAACTCTTTGTTTCCATTGAGTGCTACGTTATCGGTATGACCTTCCACCATGAATTCAATGTCAGGCTGATTCTTCAGTACCAACGCTACTTTGCCAAGAACAGTTTTAGCATTATCACTCAAATCAAAACTGCCCGTTTTGAACAATACCTTATCAGAGATGTCCACATAGACTACGCCTTTGTCGACTTTAATGTTCACGTCCTTATCATTGAGATCACCAATGGCTCCTTTCAGGTTCATCACCAAGGCCATGTTCAATGAATCCTTGCGGGCAGCAGCCTGCTGGATCGTTTGAATGTAGGCATCCTTCGCCCCTATATTCTCGAGCGATTTCTTGATGCTCTCTGCCTGAGAAGAGGAGATCACCGAAAGATCTTCCAATTGCTTCAACGCCTGGTTGTTGTTTTTCTTCAGGAACTCCATTTGTTCCTTCAGCGCGGCAATTTGTGCCTCCCGCTGCGCATCCATTATGGCACGCTGACGGTCCGCCTCAGTTTTTTCATCACGGCAGGCTTTGGTTTCTTTTTGCGAAGCAATGAGGTCTTCGTTGAGTTTTCCATATTTGTCGGTCAGCGCCTGATACTTCTTAGAGCTTACACAAGAAGCCAGAAGTGTAATGGCTACCAAAGGGAGGAAAAGGGATTTGATTTTCATTATGCGATCATTTAGAGTTAGGTATACGCAAATATAACCCCGCGATGTGCATATTTATTTGGCAGGGGATTTATTTTTTCTCGTTACATTTACTATGATTTCTCAGGCGTTTGCTTGCCAGAAATTATGTTTGTTTTCTCATGCACGCCCTGCTGTTTGTCCAAATGGCAGGGTTTTTTTGTGAAAAACACTAATATTTTTAGTGGAAAAAATACTAAAAAAATTAGTTTTTTTGAATTTTCTGTCTATCTTTACCCACTCAAACAACTGAAATCATGTCAAACAACGAAAAACTCAAAGCGCTGAAACTCACGCTGGACAAGATAGAAAAGGACTATGGCAAGGGTAGTGTGATGATGATGAATGAAAAAGGAGAAGCCCAGATCGATGTAGTATCTACCGGCTCAATTGGACTGGATACCGCACTGGGAATTGGCGGATTGCCTCGCGGAAGGGTCGTGGAAATCTACGGTCCGGAAAGCTCTGGTAAAACAACCATTGCAACCCATGTCATTGCAGAAGCGCAGAAAAAAGGTGGAATGTGTGCCTTTATTGATGCGGAACACGCTTTTGACAGTGCGTATGCCAAGAAATTAGGAGTGGATGTGGACAACCTGCTGATTTCTCAACCCGATTATGGTGAGCAAGCACTGGAGATAGCAGACCGACTGATTCTTTCGGGTGCTTTGGATGTGGTGGTGATCGACTCGGTGGCGGCATTGGTGCCCAAGGGAGAGCTCGAAGGTGAGATGGGGGACAGCAAAATGGGATTGCATGCGCGTCTAATGAGTCAGGCTTTGCGAAAACTGACTGCCACCATCAGCAAGACCAATACCATTTGCATTTTCATCAATCAGCTTAGAGAAAAAATCGGTGTGATGTTCGGGAATCCTGAAACCACAACGGGTGGTAATGCATTGAAATTCTACGCTTCGGTCCGTCTCGATATTCGTCGCTCTGCACAGATCAAAGACGGAGAAGAGGCAATTGGTAACCGCGTCAAAGTAAAAGTGGTAAAAAATAAAGTAGCTCCCCCGTTTCGTTCTGCAGAGTTCGATATCATCTTCGGAGAAGGTGTTTCTAAGACCGGAGAAATCATTGACATGGGTGTAGAGCTTGGAGTAGTCAACAAAAGTGGAAGCTGGTACAGTTATAATGGAGATAAATTGGGACAAGGTCGCGATGGAGTTAAGCAGTTGATGCACGACAATCCCGAACTGGCCAACGAGATTGAAGCCAAGATCCGAGAAAAAATCAAAGAAGCACAAGCTTCGTAACGATCTTCAACCGCATCCAATTGGATGCGGTTTTTTGTTTACTTTCACTTCATCTATCACTATGGTCAAGGAAAGAAAACTGGAAGCACGAAAGCGGATTGCGTTGGTGGCGCACGACAATAAGAAGAAAGAACTGATCGATTGGGCCATCTACAACAAACAAGCTTTATCCCGACACGAACTGGTTGCCACGGGCACTACGGGAAAACTTCTAGAAGATGCATTGGACCGGTCCATTAAAAAATTACTGAGCGGACCGCTTGGAGGCGACCAACAAATTGGTGCGTTGATAGCAGAGGGACAAGTAGATACCCTGATTTTCTTTTGGGATCCCATGGAGGCTCAGCCACACGATCCGGATATCAAAGCATTGCTTCGTCTTGCCGTTACCTGGAACATTCCGTTTGCTTGCGATCGTGCAACAGCCGATTTCTTGCTGACTTCTCCTCTGATGCACGAGGCATACACATGTAAGATTCCAGATTATGCCGACTACCTCAAGCGCGACATGAAAAAATAAATTTTATGCGGTTCCTCGCAATTATCCTTTTAATTCCCTCCATCGCTTTTGCTCAAGATTCACTAACCAAAAACGATGTTCGAAGTGCAGCAAAATTGATCGATGTTCAATACACTGATAAGGAGATCGATATGATGATGATTGATCTGCGCGACAACATCATCGACTATAAAAAAATGCATACGCTTCCGCTTGATAACAGCATCGGTATGAGTATTGCACAACGACTCACTCCGCCGGTTCGCAAGCAAGAGCGCATTGTGTGGCAATACGATAAAAAAATAAAACTGCCCGATAACCGAAACGAGCTGGCATTTTATTCAATACTGCAATTAGGATCCCTGCTGCGCAATAAGTCAATCAGTGCAGTAGAGCTGACTGCATTTTTTATTGACCGAATCAAACGATACAGCGATACGTTGCAATGCGTGGTTTCATTAACCGAAACAATAGCCCTTGAACAAGCTCGCAAAGCGGATGAAGAGTTAGCACACAAAATTGATAGAGGACCGCTTCATGGAATTCCATACGGACTCAAAGATCTATTTGCTGTAAAAGGAACCAAAACAACCTGGGGTGCACAGCCATTTAAAGACCAAATCATCGATAACGATGCATTTGTCTATTCGCAGATGAAAAATGCCGGCGCGGTTTTAGTTGGAAAATTCACCTTGGGTGCTTTAGCCATGGGCGATTATTGGTATGGTGGAAGAACAAAAAATCCATGGAACCCCACGCTGGGCTCAAGCGGTTCATCTGCAGGTTCTGCTTCTGCAACTGTTGCTGGATTGGTTCCTTTTGCTATTGGCACCGAAACGCATGGTTCAATTATTTCTCCAAGTCATACCTGCGGTGCAACGGGATTGCGTCCCACCTTCGGTAGAACGAGTCGCACCGGTGCTATGACCCTCAGTTGGAGCCTTGACAAGATCGGTCCCATCTGTCGCTCTGCCGAAGATGCGGCCATCGTTTTCCAATACATGCACGGCACGGATGGTCGCGATGCAAGTGCAGTTCAAGCGGCTTTCAATTACCACCCAAAAGCAAGTGCTCAATCTCTTCGCATTGCCTATGCTAAAAATCATTTTGAACGCCTCGATAGCACTTCCCAGGAGTGGGGTGTGATCCGCGCACTGCAAGCAGCGGGACTCACCATCGAACCCATGCACCTTCCAGATACGGAGATCTACAAGTTTGACATGATTGGTACGGTTCTCGGCGGCGAAGCCGCCGGGGCATTTGATGCTTTCACACGATTGGATATCGATGAACAGATGACGCGACAAACCCGATTCGACTGGCCCAATTACTTCCGAGTTGCTCGTACTATTCCTGCTGTTGAATATGTGAATGCCAATCGCCATCGTTCAGTTTTGATGGAACAATTTTCTACTGCCACCCAACCCTACGATGTAATCATTACTCCGTCATTTGGCAATCGCCAATTGGCCATTACAAACCTGACAGGTCACCCTGCGCTGTGCATGCCCATCGGACTCACCAAACAAAATGTCCCCAACAGCATCACCTTCCTCGCTAATCCTTTCATGGAAGAACATCTGCTCACCGTCGGTAAGCTGTTTCAAGAACTAACCCCACACGAAAACCTTCATCCGCCTCGCTTTCAATAATCATTCTAGGCAAGCCCTCAGACGATTTTTTTTGGTCTAATTTTGAAGGATGCCTTTCCAACTTCAAGCTCCCTACCAACCCGCAGGTGATCAACCTGATGCCATACGGCAATTGGTGGAAGGCATACAAATGGGCGAACAGTACCAGACCTTATTGGGAGTTACCGGTTCGGGTAAAACATTTACAATAGCCAATGTCATTCAACAGGTACAGCGTCCTACTCTTGTGCTCACTCATAACAAAACATTGGTTGCCCAACTCTATGGAGAACTAAAACAATTTTTTCCTGATAATGCCGTCGGGTATTTTGTTTCTTATTACGATTATTATCAACCGGAGGCTTATTTACCGGTAAGCGATACTTATATCGAAAAAGACCTGGCCATCAACGAAGAGCTCGATAAACTTCGATTACAAGCAACTTCAGAACTGTTAAGCGGAAGAAGAGACATCATCGTCGTGGCCTCTGTGAGTTGCATCTATGGTATGGGTAATCCCACAGAATACGAAAATGGAATCATCCGAATTCAAAAGGGACAAGTAGTGAGCAGACAAGCATTCTTGCATGCCTTGGTCAACTCGCTCTATAACCGCACCCAGCTGGATTTCAAGCGAGGGACCTTTCGGGTGAAAGGTGATACAGTAGATATCAACCTTCCTTACATGGACTGGGGATACCGCGTCACTTTTTTTGGCGATGAAATTGAATCGATCGATACCCTGGAGATTCAAACAGGCAAGCGCATTGCAGCAGTCGATAATGCAGCAATCTTTCCTGCTAATCTGTGGCTTGCACCGAAAGAGATCATCAATCAGGTCATTTCTGAAATCATTGATGAGATGACGCGACAAGTTGAATATTTCAAAGCAGCAGGTAAATTCATCGAAGCACAACGCCTGAGTGAACGAGTGAATTACGATATTGAAATGATCAAAGAACTCGGCTACTGCAATGGCATAGAAAACTATTCGCGGTTTTTCGATAGAAGAACACCTGGATCGCGACCATTCTGCCTGCTTGACTATTTCCCAAAAGATTTTTTATGTGTGATCGACGAAAGTCATCAAACCATTCCTCAAGTGAGTGGCATGTATGGTGGCGATAGGAGTCGCAAACTCACCCTCGTTGATTATGGATTTCGATTGCCTGCGGCACTGGATAATCGTCCTCTCAATTTCAATGAATTCGAAGAGATGGTGAATCAGGTCATTTTTGTTTCGGCTACGCCTGGCGATTATGAGTTGCAAAAAACAGAAGGTGTGGTGGTAGAGCAGGTTGTGCGACCAACAGGGTTGTTGGATCCACCAATAGAAGTAAGACCGAGTATCAATCAAGTCGACGATTTATTGGATGAGATTGACAAAACAGTAAAAAAAGGTGATCGTGTTTTAGTCACCACACTCACCAAACGAATGGCGGAGGAAATGGACAAGTACTTGCAACGCATTCACATCCGATCCAAATACATTCACAGTGAAGTGGATACCCTCGATCGGGTGGAGATTTTACGGCAATTGCGACTGGGAGAAATTGATGTGTTGGTGGGAGTGAACCTGCTTCGCGAAGGTCTTGACCTGCCCGAAGTATCATTGGTTGCGATCCTCGATGCAGATAAAGAAGGATACTTGCGTAATGAGAAGTCGCTCACACAAACAGCTGGTCGCGCTGCCCGCAATGTCGACGGTCGAGTTATCTTCTATGCCGACACCATCACCGGGAGTATGCAAAAAACAATGGACGAAACAGAACGCAGAAGAGCCAAACAAATGGAATACAATGAGCGTCATGGAATCACTCCAATGACGGTTAAAAAGAGTAAAAAAGAAGTTTTCGCACAAACATCGGTTCTGGATATTAAAGGTTACGATGAATCCAGTATGCTGGCTGCAGTAGCTGAAGAACACGAAAGCAGCAAAGTAGCCGAAGTACAAAATGAATATACTACCATCCCTCAACTGGAAAAACATGTGCAGCAACTGAAAAAAAGTATGGAAAAAGCAGCACGGGATCTTGATTTTATGGAGGCAGCGCGTCTTCGGGATCTTATGTTTGAGGCAAAAAATCGATTGGATTCCATGAAGGCATCATGAGCTGTCTACGGAGTTTCCGTATCCCACTATTTGCGCATTAATGGTTATTTTCGTCGCGTAAATTTATAGGATGCAACGAACGCTCGCCTTACTCCTGTACTGCCTGTTTTGTTGGGCAGGTTCTTCTCATGCACAACAGGTAAAACCTCGACTGACAGATCTTTCACTCTCGTCTCTTGAAGCATTTGCCAACCCTCCTTCCAATTGGAAGATCGTAGGCAATGCACGTTCCAACTACTGGGATACCGTACTCAACACGGTTCCGGGTGAGCAACTGCTGTTCAATGATTACACCCGCGCCATTCAATTCGCTCCAGGTGCCAACCTTTTCTCAAAATTGGAACACGGCGATATTGTCCTTGAATTGGATTTTATGATACCAAAAGGATCTAATTCGGGTATCTATCTGCAATCACGATACGAAGTGCAGATTGCTGACAGCTGGGGAGTTCAATTGCCTAAGTATTCCGACATGGGTGGTATCTATGAACGTTGGAAAGATGGAAAAGGATTTGAAGGAAAAGCTCCAATGAAAAACGCGGTATTTGCACCAGGACTTTGGAATCATCTGGAAATATCTTTT
>JAFMES010000086.1 GCA_017856605.1 Chitinophagaceae bacterium | reverse complement strand
TTTCTCTCGTTGATTTTTTCTATTTCCGTTTCTGCGCAAAAGGATTTTCTGAAAGAATCCAAACAGGAACGTGATGTTCGGATGCAGTGGTGGCGCGATGCTACTTTTGGAATGTTTATCCACTGGGGTGCCTATGCGGTTCCAGCTGGTGTATACCAAGGTAAAGAAGTCAAAGGAATTGGAGAGTGGATCATGCACAGTGCTCAGATTCCAATTCCTGAATACGAAGAATTTGTCCGACAATTCAATCCGGTTAATTTCAATGCAAAACAATGGGTTGCAATTGCCAAAAATGCTGGAATGAAATACATCGTGATTACATCAAAGCATCATGATGGCTTTTGTATCTGGGACAGCAAAGTGACCGATTATGATATAATGGACGCTTCCCCCTACAAACGGGATATTCTAAAAGAACTAGCGGATGCGTGTAAGGAAGCTGGAGTAAAACTATGTTTTTATCACTCAATCATGGATTGGCACCAGCCTGATGCTGAAAGTAAAAAAGATTACACACATCAGCATACCCCTCATCCGGACTTTGCTACGTACAGAGAAATGTACTTAAAGCCACAATTGAAAGAGCTTATTCAAAAATACGATCCTGCAGTTTTATGGTTTGATGGGGAATGGATACCCGAATGGACAGAGGATCAAGGACGCGATCTCTATAATTATCTGCGTAACCTAAAGCCGGATCTAGTTATTAATAATCGAGTGGGTAAAGGACGTGCAGGTATGCAAGGAATGAATAAATATAAAGATGCTGCAGGCGATTTTGGAACACCCGAGCAAGAAATACTGGAGGGAACTTCCGATAGCGATTGGGAGAGTTGTATGACCATGAATGATACATGGGGATTTAAAAAAAGTGACACCAAGTGGAAATCCTCTGAAACACTCATTCATAACCTCATTGATATTGCAGCAAAAGGTGGAAATTATTTATTGAATGTGGGTCCAACGGCTGAAGGTGTCATTCCTGCCGCATCTGTAGAACGCCTAAGTGAAATGGGGGATTGGTTAAAGGTCAATGGCGAAGCTATTTACTCAACCCACAGTACAAAAAAATACAAAGAAAATGATGCAAGTTTTACGATAAGTAAAGATGGTAGTCTTGTATATGCAATCATAACACAACCTGTGAGTGGGGAGCTGATGTTGAAAACTGTTGAAGTGAAGCAAGGATCCAAAATTTACATGCTGGGATTGAAGAATCCGCTTGAATATACCGTTGATGAATCAGGAAATCTCCGGATCAAATGGCCTTCACAACTGCCTTGCAAGTATGCATGGACCATTCGTATAGAAGGAAAAATAAGATCCTAGTTTGAGTTTTTTAGTGTTTAACGTGATCCGTTTACAAAAAGGAATTTTCCAGCTGGATCAATTCGTACCAGATTTGTTCAATCTTGCCGAGTAACTCGCCAGATACAATCTTGCCATCAATTGAATGCACGGGCATCAGACGTTTGGTAGAACTGGTAATAAAACATCCCTTGCAATGATCCAGCTCATCCACTGAGATGTCTCGTTCCTCAATGGAAATTTTTAGTTTACTCGCGACTGCCAAAGTATTCTTTCGTGTGATCCCTTTCAGCATCCCATTGGATGGCGTAACCAACGAGCCTTTGTTAGAAAACATAAAAAAATTCGAACGTGGACATTCTCGAATACAGCCATTGTCGTGGTAGAGGATGTCGTCCCCATTGTGTTCCTTCATCCACGGTTGAAGCCAAACCGCCATTAAGTAATCGGTTGTTTTTACTTCTGGAAGTTGTCGTTGATAATTTCGAGTCAGCAATCGAATTCCTGTTCTTGGAAATGAATCGGCTATTGGCTGCAAGGGTTGGACCGTTGCAAATGTTTGTGTTTGTCCGAGATCATAGCCATTCATGGAATCACCTCCAGTCATTATGATTCGTATTCCTCCATCTGTTAACTTATTTCTGAGAATTAATGACTCAACAATTTGAGCCAATTCATCCAGTGACTCATTTGGGACCAAACGCATGGTACGATACGAATGCTGCAATCGCTCTAAATGATCGCTTAAGAACAATGGTTTTCCATTTTGAAACCTGAAAAAATCAAATATTCCATAGCCTCGTTGAACGCTCAGGTCCTTAAGCGTGACAGCCGGTGTATCCGATGCGATGAATTGTCCGTTTGCGTAATAAATTTCTTTTTCGGGCATACCTATGGAACTTAAGTACGAATATGTGATTTTTGCAGGACAAAGATCGCAGTTAATTGAATTAGCATGGAAATTGGTATAGATAGTTTTGCGGCCCGAATGAGTGGTAATAATGAGCATGCGGCAAGCGATACGGTTGCAATGGCCGAATTGCTCGAACGCATGGAGTTTGCAGATAAGGTGGGACTAGATTACTTTGGAATAGGGGAGCATCATCGAAAAGGCTTTTTGGATGCAGCTCCAACCCTGATACTCTCTGCTGCTGCTGCCCGTACTAAACGGATGCGCCTTGGAACCGCAGTAACTGTATTAAGTGCTGCCGATCCGGTACGGGTATTTCAACAGCATGCCACCTTGGACCTAATTTCTGCAGGAAGAGCTGAAATGGTTGCTGGTCGGGGTTCATTCATTGATGCATATCCTTTATTTGGACTGAATCTGGATGAATACGATGAGTTATTTGTAGAGAAACTCGACTTGCTCTTAAAAATCCGCGACAATGAGGTGTTGAGCTGGTCTGGACGTTTTCGCCCTGCTTTGCAGGAACAGTCAATTTATCCTCGTCCTCAACAGGATCCTTTTCCCATTTGGATCGGTGTGGGTGGAACACCACGGTCATTTGCCCGTGCTGGTGCATTGGGGTTGCCATTGATGGTGGCCATCATCGGAGGAGAAACACATCGATTCAGACCATTAATTGATCTCTATCGAGAAACTGGACTTAAAGCAGGTCATAGCCAGGATCAACTCAAAGTTGGATTGCATTCATTGGGATTTGTTGCCAAAACAACTGCTGAAGCACATGAACTTTTCTTTCCAGGTTATGCAGCAAGTATGACGCGGATTGGGAAAGAAAGAGGCTGGCCTCCCACCACACGTGCCCATTTTGAGTCGCAAGTAGGACCAACCGGCGCATTACTGGTAGGAAGCGTTGAAGAAGTTGCAGAAAAAATTGTACGACATTCTAAGGCACTTGGAGGAATTGCCCGATTGACGTTCCAATTGGATACTGCAGAACTTTCTCATGAACAATTGTTGGAAACCATTAATTTAATAGGCAGTGAATTAAAACCCATGGTCAACTTAAAAATGAATACCATATGATTTCCTATAAACCCGGCGACTGGTTCACCTTTATATTGAAAATTCATAAGTACGAGACCTTTCGACAACTCATACCGCTGATGATTGGAATCATGTTCTATAGTGGAATCATTGGAATTGTTGAAACCACTCCCTACATCAACAGCGTTAAACTCAATGAATTAACCAAATCCATTTCCACGATTTACTCGATCCTTGGATTTACCCTTTCCCTGATGCTGGTCTTTAGGACCAACTCTGCTTATGAACGGTGGTGGGAGGGAAGAAAATTATGGGGGGAGCTAACCAATTCATCCCGTTCATTTGCTACACATGCCTATGCCATTTTGGGTAAGACACACGAAACAGAACGCAGAACTTTAGCCGCTTTGATTGGCGCCTATGCCTATGCGTTGCGTTATCATTTGAAAGGGGATAAGATGGATCGAGAAATGCTTTCGAATGCATTTGATCATCCCTCGCTTGAATTCTATATCGGACAATTCCTCGATGCACCGCATCAACCCATTGCAATCAATCGTGCGCTAGTGTCTTATTTTCATGAACTCAATGCAAAGGGACTGATTACGGCAGATCAGTTTTTAATATTTAGAAACGAGCTGAATAAATTGATCGATGTATGTGGCGCATGTGAACGAATTAAATCAACTCCTATACCGTATTCGTATTCTGCGTTTTTGAAAAAATTTATTTTTTTCTATGTCATGCTGTTTCCATTGCTCTATGCAGTACACATGAGCTTTTTTATTATACCTGTCACGGCATTTATTTTATACGTATTGGCCAGTATCGAATTGATTGCAGAAGAAATTGAAGATCCGTTTAATGACTCTCCCAATGACCTTCCTACGTTTAAGATGGCAAAAAATATAGCCATGAACGTGCGGCAAATTTTACTTGGCGACAATTCCCTTCATTTCTAACGGGCGTCGTTAATTTCGATCCAGTAGCCATCAGGATCCTGAATCCAAATTTGATGAACCCCATCTACGCGAGTGGTAAAGCTTTGCTTTTTTCCTGCAACATCTTCATATGGGATAGCGTTGACCTCTAATTTTTGTAGAAACGCTTTGAAATCAGAGACACTGAAGCAGGTATGCTGATTTTTGTAATACTCTTTCTTCTCTTTTGCCCCAGCAATAACATGCAATTGCCCATGTTCGGAAATTTTATACCAGATATGCCTGCCCAACCTGAAGGGTTCTGGAATCGAATCCAGACCAATGATGGTAGAATAAAACTTACCGGCCGCTTTCAGATCGGTTACGTAAATGGCATTGTGATTATGCGTAATGCTGATTGGTTTTTCCTGAGCTACGATAGAATTGCTGCAAAATAGAATGAGCAAAGCAGGTAAATACTTTTTTACTTGGTTACATGCCATAAAATTTCTTTGCATTAGTGATGAGAATATCGAATTCCTTAGGTCGTTGGGTTTTGACATCAATGGTTATTTTGAACGTATTTAAAAATAGGCTTTTTAGTCAGATGCGTTAAATAAAAAATGCCCCAAATGGGGCATTAAAAGTGGCGGAGAGAGAGGGATTCGAACCCCCGGACCTGTGACAGTCAACGGTTTTCAAGACCGCCGCATTCGACCGCTCTGCCATCTCTCCGGCGCAAAAGTAAAAAAACGTTATGGTTTAATGAAATATTTCAGGACAAAGCCCCTCTAGGCTGCTTAACTTTGTCTGCATGGGGGATTTGAGAGCGCTGAATCCATTTTTTTGGAAATACCGTTGGAGGTTATTGCTAGGTACGGTTTTCATTATCGTCTCGAATTATTTTGGAATCTTAGCACCACAGGTCACGGGTTTTGTTGTAGATCAAGTAAATGCATTGCTATCTGGAAGTTTGGATAACCAACCATCGGCTACTGATCCAATTCTACAGTGGACTTTGACGAGATTTCATGGAATAATGTCTGATTTTTATGGCTTTGTTATTTTCTGTGGGGCATTATTGCTCGCATTGGCATTGCTAAGAGGTTTTTTTATGTTTTTGATGCGTCAGACCATCATTGTTATGAGTCGACATATCGAATACGATCAAAAAAATGAAATCTATTCCCACTACCAACGGCTGGATTTAATGTTCTATAAGGTTAACAGCACTGGCGACCTGATGAGCAGAATTTCTGAGGATGTTTCCCGGGTGAGAATGTATACAGGACCGGCGCTCATGTACTTAATTAACCTGGTTATTCTCATCAGCGTCAGCCTGTACTACATGTTTGCAAAGAATGCGCTGCTGGCCCTTTATGTTCTTTCACCACTTCCCTTGTTAGCGATGGCTATGTATTTTGTGAATAGCTACATCAATCGAAAAAGTGAACGAATACAGGAGCAGCTGAGTGATTTGACTACCCACGCACAAGAGTCATATTCAGGAATCAGGGTGATAAAATCGTTTGCCCAAGAGCGCTCGTCGGCTCAATTCTTTGAGGAACAATCCGAAGCATATCGAAAAAGCGGTTTGGCGCTTTCTGCATTGGAAGCTGTTTATTTTCCTGCCATTGCTTTGCTGATCGGATTGAGCACTTTGCTTACCATCTACATTGGTAGTCGTTACCAATTGAACCATGAAGTTACAGCAGGAACCATAGCAGAATTTGTTGTATACATCAACATGCTTACATTTCCGGTTTCTGCAATTGGTTGGGTGGCATCTAATATTCAGCGTGCTGCAGCCTCACAACGTAGGATCAATCAGTTTCTGGAAACTCGTCCAGCCATTGAACCGACTCTTGAAGCTCGCGCACTTGAACGTATTGACCATATTGAGTTCGATCGCGTTACTTATCGATACCCTCATACGGGAATCACTGCAATACAACATCTTTCCTTTGCGCTTGGAGCTGGTCAGAAAATGGCCATCATTGGAAAAACAGGTTCTGGTAAAACAACCATTGCGCAGTTGCTTATGCGCTTAATGGATCCTGATGCGGGTGAGGTTAGGATCAATGGTATTGCCACTAGCAAACTCGATCCTGCCCAATTGCGATCACGCATCAGCTTTGTACCGCAAGATGTTTTTTTATTTAGCGATAGCATTGAAAATAACATTGGGTTTGGCGCTAGTGAAGCCAGCAAATCAATTGCCGAAGAAATGGCAGAAAACGCCTTTATTTTAGAAGAGATCAACGCACTGCCTTCCGGCATGGAAACCATGATCGGAGAGCGGGGTGTGACGTTGTCTGGGGGTCAGAAACAACGAATTTCCATTGCTCGGGCCCTAGCCAAAGAATATGACCTATTGATTTTAGACGATTGCCTGAGTGCCGTGGATGCCCGAACCGAAACGGCAATTGCCCAAAGGCTCAATCGTATACTAAAAGATCGAACAGCAATCATCATTACGCATCGCCCAATCCCCAGCATCCATTTTGATTTGGTTTTAGAGCTAGAAGATGGTCATTTGGAGGCTCTTAAAAAATCAAACTAATTTTTCGTCTATTCCAAAACAATGTTATCTTTAGGTAAGACCAAAACCAACTAAAACTAACTTTGTGGCGTACGAGAATGAAAAAAAGATGGATAGCGTTTATAGTAAACGCATCCGTGCCGGAAAACGCAGGACTTATTTTTTTGATGTAAGGACTACCAGGGGAAACGATTATTATTTGACCATCACCGAGAGCCGTAAGCGGTTCAATGATGATGGATACGACCGGCACAAGATTTTTCTTTACAAGGAGGATTTCAATAAATTTCTTAAAGCCCTAAATGAGGCGGTTGATCATGTCAAAACAGAATTAATGCCTGATTTTGATTTCGATGCATTTAACCATGAATACGATGAAGATGGCGGTGGAGGTGGAGGTGAATCGCATACTCACGACACCAGTGCGTCCTCTGAGCCAGCATCTGAACCGCCAGCAGCGCCTCCATCCGATCTGTCATCGGGCGACAACGGCGCCAATGAGTCGGTCGATAAGTGGTGATTGATTATTTTTTTGCCCAACTTTTATATTGGTTGATCAATCCATTGGTGGATGAGTCGTGGCTCTCGACTGGCCCAGCAGAATTCAATTCTGGTAATATCCTATTGGCCAATTGCTTTCCTAATTCTACTCCCCATTGATCAAACGAATAGATGTTCCATACAACTCCCTGTACAAAAATTTTGTGTTCATAGAGGGCAATGAGTTGTCCCAACACGTGTGGGGTGATTTGTTTGACCAATATGGAATTGGTAGGCCGATTCCCTTCAAATACTTTGAATGGGACCAGCGATTCACGCTGTTCTTCAGGGAGACTTGACAATTCGTTTCTAACCTCATTTGCTGTTTTTCCATTCATCAATGCTTCTGTCTGGGCAAAGAAATTTGATAATAATTTAGGATGATGATCTCCCAGAGGGTTATGGCTTATGGCAGGGGCAATGAAATCACATGGTATAAATGGTGTTCCTTGATGGATTAATTGGTAGAATGCGTGTTGACCATTGGTTCCGGGTTCACCCCAAATGATGGGACCAGTAGGGTAGGAAACTTTTTTACCGCTTCGATCCACGCTTTTTCCATTGCTCTCCATATTTCCCTGCTGAAAATACGCGGCAAACCGATGCAGGTATTGATCGTAGGGGAGTATGGCCTCAGATTGAGCGCCAAAAAAGTTCACGTACCATATTCCGATGAGTGCCAGTTTCACCGGCAGATTTTCTTCTAGAGGCCTGTTTTTGAAATGGATATCCATCTGGTGCGCTCCCGATAAAAGTTCCTCAAACCGATCGTACCCAATGGTAAGTGCAATGGAAAGTCCAATGGCACTCCATAGGCTGTATCTGCCGCCCACCCAGTCCCAAAACTCAAACATGTTTTGCGTGTCAATTCCGAATTCCACCACCGCCTTTTCATTGGTAGAGAGTGCGATAAAATGGTTCGCCACATGCTTGATATCGCCAGCTTTACTTAAAAACCATTCCCTGGCTGTATGCGCATTGGTCATGGTTTCTTGCGTAGTAAACGTTTTGGATGCAATTAAAAATAAAGTTGAGTCAGCCTCTATAACTTTCAGACATTCAGCAATATGCGTGCCATCAACATTGGAAACAAAATGTACTTGAATACCGTCTACCCAATATGGCTTTAGGGCTTCAGTAACCATAACGGGACCTAGATCACTGCCTCCAATTCCGATGTTGACAATATGTTTGATGGGTTTGCCTGTGTACCCCTTCCATTCGCCGGAATGGAC
>JAFMES010000085.1 GCA_017856605.1 Chitinophagaceae bacterium | reverse complement strand
TGTTGAACTGCGTTCTCTGCCCATTCCTGAAATTGGAGAAGAAGATGTGCTGCTAAAAGTAGCCAATGTAGGCGTTTGTGGAAGCGACCTTCATCAGTGGACCGCAGATCATAGCTGGCACGTGAACTACCCGGTGGTATTGGGACACGAATTCGGGGGACACATTGCCGCTATAGGTAAACGAGTGGTGGGGTGGAAAGAAGGTGATCGCGTGGTGAGTGAAACAGCAGCCATCATCGATCCCAATAACCCCATGTCCCGCTCTGGTCTATATAATCTGGATCCAACACGCAAAGGGTTTGGATATGGCGTCAATGGTGCCATGACCAGCTACGTGCGCGTTCCAGCCCGTTGTTTGCATAAAGTCCCTAATCACCTTCCCTTCGAACAAGCTTGCTTGACTGAACCCTGTTGTGTTGCGTTCAATGCTGTTGTTGAAAATGCACGTATAAAGCCAGGCGATCGAGTAATTGTTTTAGGACCCGGTACCATTGGTCTGCTCTGTGCAGCAATGGCAAAGCTGTGTGGAGCGGATGTTGCGGTTGTGGGATTACCTTCAGATGCAAAGCGCTTGCATATTGCTAGCGAATACCATTGCACCCCAATTAGCGGTGATGCAACAGAATGGGCCAAAGAACGAGATGGATTAGGTGCCGATTGCATTATTGATGCTGCTGGTTCAAGTGCAACACTGCAGATTGCTTTGCAATTGGTGCGACCCAAAGGGCATATCTCAAAAGTGGGATGGGGACCTCAACCGATGAATTTTTCATTGGATCCGCTGGTTCAAAAAAATGTAACCCTACAAGGAAGCTTTAGTCACAATTGGCCCATATGGGAACGGGTGTTGGCATTGATGTCATCCGGAACCCTGAATGTGCAGCCCATTATAGGAGGAGTTTGGTCAATTACGGATTGGCTCAACGCATTTGAGCAAATGCACCATGGAGAAGTAGTCAAAAGTGTATTGAAACCCGATTGATATGCGTTTGAAGAATAAGGTCATCATTGTAACAGGCAGCACCACCGGTATTGGCAAGGCCATTGCTAAACGATGTGTTCTAGAGGGTGCTAAAGTGATTGTCCACGGTTTGGAAAGCGACTGGGCAACACATGTAGTAAACGATTTGGGTCAAAACAATGCTGCATCACTGGTTGGGGATCTTTCTGACCAAATTGTCATTGACAAATTGGTTGCGTTGTCACTAGAGCAGTTTGGTCGTCTGGATGCGATTGTCAATAATGCAGCCATTGTTGCGTCTTCCACTATTCAAACGACCGATCGTGCGTTCATGGAGAAATTATTTCGCATCAACACCCTCGCACCTTTGATGCTCATCAAAAGCGCGTTACCCTATCTCGAAAAACAAAAAGGCACAGTTCTCAATATTGGGTCAGTCAATGCATACAGTGGAGAACCTAATCTGCTGGCATATAGTATTACCAAAGGTGGATTGATGACGCTCACGCGAAATCTAGGTGATGTGCTTCATCGGGAAAACGGAGTTCGCGTGAATCAGATCAATCCTGGTTGGGTACTCACTGAAACCGAGCGAGAGCGGAAAAAACAACACGGCTTGGCAGACGACTGGTACAAAGATGTTCCTTCAGTATATACGCCTGCAGGTCGACTCATTACGCCGGAGGAAATTGCAGCAGCAGCTATTTATTGGCTTGCCGATGAAAGTGGTCCCATCAGTGGACAAGTGGTCGACTTGGAACAGCATCCCTTTATTGGTCGCAATCCTCCAAAAGACACTACCACCATCCCTACAAAAAAATAATCATGCCTAAACTGGCCGTATTTCCCAAAGCCTATATGCATGCACTTTGCAAGGATGGATCCATGAAAATTGAGGAATGGGTTGAACTTGCCTCCGAATTGAATGTCCAAGGCATGGAGTGGTATGCAGGCTTTTTAGAGATGTCCGACAAAAACAATTGGCCGTTGTTTAAACGCATGGTTGAAGACAAAGGAATGGTGATTCCCATGATGTGTTGCTCACCTGACTTCACGCACCCGGATGCATCTTTTCGCACTGCCGAAGTGACCAAACAAAAAAATTGGATTGACATGACACAGGCATTGGGTGGAAGGTATTGTCGAGTCTTATCCGGACAACGTCGACCAGTACTTTCCATCGATGAGGGAGTAAGCTTAGCAGCCGATGCTATACTGGAGTGCTTGTCCTATGCATCCGATCGTGGCATCACCCTTATTCTGGAAAACCATTATAAAGATGATTTTTGGACCTATCCCGAGTTTGCGCAAAAGATGGACGTCTTCTGCGCTTTAGTCGAACGCATCCAACATCCCTGCTTTGGAGTTAACTATGATCCGAGCAACGCCTTCCTCGCTGGAGAGGACCCACTTGAATTGCTGCATCGAATTTCATCGCGGGTTGTCACCATGCATGCAAGTGACCGTTACTTGAAGCACGGAACAATTGAAGATCTTCGAAAAGAAGAAGATGCAGTTGGCTACGCAAAACGGTTGAGTCATGGTGAAATTGGAAAAGGACTCAATGACTATGATGCTATTTTCTCCGAACTCAAACGAGTTGGTTTTGATGGATGGATCAGCATCGAAGATGGGGTAGATGGTATGGACCAACTTCATCGAAGCGTGAACTTCCTAAAAAGAAAAATTAAGCAGTACTGGCCAGACTATACTGATTGATCAGAACTTCAGCGTCTTGGGTAAGTACTTTTCTATTAACTCAGTGTAATACGACTTCAACACTTTCCAATCGGGAGGAGTAGGGCATTTCGAATAGAGGTCGTATGGATTGAAGAGCTTCACCCACTTCAGCATTTTTCTATCGTGATCATCCAGCAAGTGATCGTATGCGCCTTCTCTGTGCCATGCGTAGAATGAGTGATACCGAAGCATATACAATCCTTCTTCGGGAAGATGATCTTTCATCATCTGATAAATGTATTCGTCGTGTCCCCAACTCATGTCAACATTTCTCAAACCGCAATTGGGAGTATAGACTCCGTATTGGGTATTGTAGCGTGGATCGTTGTAGTCGGGATTGTCTTTGAAAAATTCAGGATAAATGATTTTGTCGGAATATGCACACCCTACAGGGAAGGTATCGCCCACAACCGCCCACTGTGGCTCACCAAACAAGCACAGTACTTTCCCCATGTCGTGCATGAGTCCCACTAACACCATCCAATCTGGGTGACCATCTCTTCGAATGGCTTCTGAAGTTTGCAGCAAATGCTGGAACTGATCGAGATCCGTATCAGGATCGGAATCATCCACCAATTGATTTAAAAATTCAAATGCATCCCATATTGCCATTTCCTTTTTGTCAAATGCGAGGTATTGGCGCTGTTTTTCTTTTACGAATGCGTAGGTCTGATACGTGTGATTGAGCCGATAAAACTCGCGTACGGTATCCCGAGCAGGTTCTTCGTAGTTGCGATACGCTTCGGTTGATTTCGCAGCTGCAATTTTTTCTGGATCGGGATAGCGTTCCAACAGGTCGTCTTCCCATTCATCAAGACTGCCCAATGGATTGATCTCTTTTGCCGTAAATGGTTTCTGGCTCATGGTGTTTGATTTCTTGTTGCTAAAATTAGTCATTTTTCAAAAAATCCATAATTTATACGTTAATTCACTCTTCAACGATTGCCATGAGATTGCATCCCGCAGATTACTTGATCATTTTCCTGTATTTCTTATTTGTTGTAGCGGTTGGTTTCATCATAAAAAAACGGATCCGCTCCAGTAACGACTTTTTAAGCAGTAACCGCAGTATTCCGCTCTGGATCACCAGTTTGGCATTCATCTCCGCAAATCTTGGCGCTCAAGAAGTTTTAGGAATGGTGGCCTCCGGCGCCAAATATGGGATCATGACGGTCCATTTTTATTGGGTGGGAGCCATTTTTGCGATGGTGTTTCTGGGTGTGTACATGATGCCCTTTTATTATGGAAGCAAGGCGCGCAGTGTGCCAGAATACTTGTCCCTTCGCTTTGATGAAAAAACCCGGGCACTCAATGCCGTCACATTTGCAGTCATGACTGTTTTCTCATCTGGTATCTCATTATTTGCGTTGGCCAAATTGCTGGAAGTAATTCTGGGGTGGGATTTTGATCTGTGCATTTGGATCGCCGCCGGGATTGTGATGGTGTATACTTTTTTAGGGGGACTCACATCTGCAGTGTATAATGAAGTTTTGCAGTTTTTCTTAATCGTGTTGGGACTTTCACCATTAGTGATTGTAGCCTTGCAGGATGCCGGTGGTTGGTCGGCAATTCAACAACAATTACAACCCGAACTCACCCATGCATGGAAGTACATGGGCAAGGCCGATGATAATCCAATGGGAATTCATTTCATGTCGCTCATATTTGGTCTGGGATTCGTCATGTCATTCGGGTACTGGTGCACCGATTTTCTGGTAGTGCAACGCGCGATGATTGCAAAAGACCTCAACGCTGCTCGCCGCACACCCATACTTGCAGCCATTCCCAAAATGCTGATGCCCATTATTGTTGTATTGCCTGGTGTAATTGCTATCGCTCTAACACAAATGGCATCGGATGCAGGCGACTACCGCATACCGCAAGATGCATCAGGAGGTCTCGATTATACCATGACCCTGCCCTCACTAATTGCACATTATTATCCAAGCGGACTCCTGGGTATTGGTATCACGGCACTCATTGCATCCTTCATGAGTGGAATGGCTGGAAATGTAACTGCATTCAATGCTGTATTTACGTACGATATCTATCAATCCTATTTTGTTAAACAGCGATCCGATAATCATTATCTCTGGGTTGGACGCTGGGTAACCCTCGTAGGCATTCTGGTGTCAATAGGCACAGCCTACATTGCCGCGAGCTATAATAATATCAATGATTTCCTTCAATTGGTGTTCAGTTTTGTTAACGGTCCCTTGTTCGCTACCTTCCTTCTTGGAATGTTCTGGAAGCGGACGACGAGTGCAGGTGCATTTTGGGGACTCCTTCTGGGCACTGTTGCTGCGGCTATCACACATGGACTCACCATTGCAGAGGGTAAAGGCGGGTGGATTGCTCCACTATTTCCAATCAGCAGCGGCATGGGCCAGGCGTTCATTGTGGCATCGTTCTCCTGGATCGCTAACTTTTTCATTACCCTAGTGGTCAGCCTGCTCACACAGCCTAAGCCCGATGTAGAACTGAAAGGATTGGTCTATTCCCTAACAGAAAAAGTATACGGAAATGAAACCATATGGTACAAGAAAGTGGGTCCCATTAGCGTAGTGCTTCTCCTCATAACTATTTTACTTAACCTCCTATTCTTCTAATATGAACCTGTTCAATCGTTTCAATCAATTGGGATTTGTGATCGGGATTTTCTTTATCCTCGTCGCATTGGTATTGTTGATTGGATATGGAATCAGTGAGGCCCTTCATCGCCCCATCAACCTCTATTCCGGCTTGCTTATGCTGGCATTTGGAATTTTTATGATTCGGGTGAAGGATGAAGAATAATTTTTTACATTTAGTAAACCAAACAACACAACATGGCGGCACAACCCTGGAGGAACGGCAAAATCATTCGCATCGAGAACGAAACAGCTTCCACCAAACGCTTCTGGATTCAGATTCCTGAACTTGAAAAATTTGATTTTACGCCAGGACAATTTGTGACCCTGGATCTTCCAATTCACGAGCAACCCAACAAGCGGTGGAGAAGTTATTCTATTGCTTCAGCACCCGATCAGACCAATGTATTTGAGCTGGTCATTGTTTTATTGGACGGTGGATTGGGGACTACGTATTTATTCAATGAGGCAACGGTGGGCACTGAATTTCCAGTGAGGGGTCCCCAAGGTCATTTTGTACTTCCTGATCCCATCACAACCGATATTTTTATGGTGTGCACTGGAACTGGAATCGCTCCATTCCGCTCCATGTTGCATCACATTCATCAGAACAACATTCCTCATAAAGGACTCTTTTTAATTTCTGGAACACGTAAATGTCCCGATGCTCTGTATTTAAAGGAGTTGTTCGATCTAAAAGAAAAACTTCCTGGCTTTCATTATTTTCCTACGTTCTCGCGCGAAGAAAATCCCGGAGAGGGCATGTACGTTGGATATGTACACGGAGTGTATCAGCAATTAATGGAAACGCCACGCGATAATCCGCATTTCTTTTTGTGCGGCTGGAAAGACATGATCATGGACGCGCGACAAAAGATTCAGGCTTTGGGAGTAGACAAGAAATCGATCCATTTCGAACTCTACGGTTAAAAGCAGATTTCAATACGTATGGAGCTTCAAGGTAATAGTGTGGTATGGGTGACAGGTGGCGCATCGGGACTAGGTGCTGCATCGTGTAAACTTTTTTCTAAAAAAGGTATGCGCGTTGCTTTGATTGACCAGAATAAGGAAGCTGCTGAACGGGTTGCAAGTGAAATCGGTGCAATCCCTTTCTGCTGTGATGTTTCCGATAACGCTTCTGTAGAAGCTGTCGCACTTGATCTAGTCACTAAGCTGGGTAAGCCTCGCGTATTGCTGAACTGTGCAGGGGTTGCTACACCTGCAAAAATCATTGGTAAAAAAGGATTGATGCCAATTGAGCATTTTGAACGATTGATTCAAATCAACCTCGTTGGAAGCTTCAATATGATGCGATGGGCAGCATTGCATATGTCGGATGTAGAACCAGATGACGAAGGTCAGCGGGGTGTTATCATTTCCACTGCTTCAGTAGCAGCATATGAGGGACAGATTGGTCAAACGGCCTATGCTGCGTCTAAAGGAGGAATAGTAGGCATGACCCTTCCTGCTGCAAGGGAATTGGCGCCTCTGGGTATTCGAGTGAATGCAATAGCTCCCGGCGTATTCATGACGCCGTTGATGGCTGCGATGTCGGAAGAAGTTCAACAATCACTTGCTTCCAATATCCCTAATCCCAGTCGCTTGGGCAATCCCGATGAATTTGCAAAACTTGCCTGGCACATCATCGAAAACAACTATATCAACGGAGAGACCATTCGATTGGATGGAGCACTCCGAATGCAACCTAAATAAGTTCAAATGAAACTAACTACAACACGATCATTCTTGCTTGGATCATTGCTCACTGTTTCTTCGCTTGCCACTGGTCAACAAAAAATCAACGATAGTTGGTCGGATTGGACCAATTTCAAAAAATATGCTGCTCAAAATGCAGAAGTACCACCAAAACAAAAAGGAGAGAAGCGGGTGGTTTTTTTAGGTAACTCCATATTTGAAGGGTGGTTAAGACTTCGTCCTGAGTTTTTTGCAGGGAAACCTTATTACGATAGGGGAATCAGTGGACAGACCACTCCGCAAATGTTGCTTCGGTTGCACGAAGATGTATTTAATCTTCAGCCGGATGTGCTGGTGCTCAAAGCAGGTATTAATGATATTGCGCAAAACACGGGACCGTATGATCAGCAACGCACCGTTAATAATATCAAATCCATTGCTGTGCTTGCGCGAGCGAATGGAATCAAAGTCATCATTTGCTCCGTACTTCCAGCTCGGGATTTCAAATGGCGACCAGGAATGGAGCCTGCAGATAAAGTCATTGCTCTCAATGCAGCTATCAAAGCATTTGCAGATGAAAATAAATTCTACTATCTGGACCTATACAGCGCGGTAGTGGATGATAACAAGGGAATGAAAGCGGAATATGCAAATGATGGTGTTCATCCCACGGTAGAAGGGTACAAAGTACTGGAGCCATTGGTCGAAGAAGCGATACGCACGATCAAGAAATAATCAACGACGACGAGAACGGTTGATCATCTTTGGTATTATGGTATCAAAACGCACCTGCTGATCAGGCGTGCACAGTGTTCTTAGCTTACTGAAATGATTGTACGTAAACGAATCGGCAAAGCGATTGCGTTCTGTTATCTTATCCAATAATGCATTTACAACGGTGTCTGAAGAGTTGATCTCCATGTGATGGTATAAACTATCCTTTAACTTTCTGATGTCTCCCCACACTGGACGCATTTGCTCGAAATAATCGTCCCTACTGGATATGAAAACCTTTACCTGTGCAGAATCAAGGCCAATTTCCCGATAGATTTTCATCGCCATATCTTCCTTGCCTTTTGTGGAAGGATTTTTTAATGCATCTCCAAAAAGAAAGAAAGCCATCACAACATTGCTGATCAGTAGGATCAACATAATGAAGAGCATCCACTTGTATTTAGACTGGTTCATTAGGGGGTCTCGTTTAATTCGTATGGATTGCTGTGATTCTGTTGTGCGTATTCCATCGCAACGACTTGACTGACATCATCTGGGGCTGGCGATAACTGCTCTCGATTCACAATCAGGTATCCATTCAGAAGGATGAGTAAAGATGCGACCGCAACCGCAAAAGCAGGACGGGTTATCAAGCGGTAAATCGCTATTTCCGGACTGGATTGCTGCCTTTCCAGCCGAGCCATAACCCGGGTATGCAGGAAAGGAGCCGGTTCAGCTCGGCGAACTCCTTCCAGGCTGTTGATGATCTCTTCGGATGTGAACTTTTTACTCATGTTCCTCAATTTAGATGTTTTTTTAAAACGGACTTTGCGCTATTCGTCCAACTTAAATTGTTTTTTTAGGATTTCTTTTAGGTTGGATTTTGCCCGGTGTAACAGGGACTCAACGGCGGAAAGACTGGTCTGCATGATTTCGGATACCTCATG
>JAFMES010000084.1 GCA_017856605.1 Chitinophagaceae bacterium | reverse complement strand
GATTTGATGTTTCTGATCGAAAGTATGCCCCAAGCATGTACGAGCCGGTCGTGAATGTTAAGCGATTACCTGCCGGCGGATATGCATTGGATTTTGATGTGGAAGCTCCAGGGGTAACGGTGCATTACAGTTTCGATCATTCGTATCCCGATAATTTTTATCCCTCGTACAATGGCAAAAGTGTTGTGGTGCCGGTAGATGCGACGGTGTTGCGAGTGGTTTCGTATAAATCCGGTCGACTTGTTGGTCGAACCATGACTATTTCAATTGCAGATTTGAAGAAGAGGGCGAAATAGGTTGTACGTTGTAGGTTGTATGTTGTAGGTTAGTGGGGTAGGATGGAAGCGAGGTCTTGGGCATTTGATTCGCTGATGTAATATTCAAAAAGACGAGCATCCTGTTCACTCTTTTCTCTATTGATCAGCGGGTGCTCACGATCAGGGAATCGGTTATTGTACTTCGTATTTATAGAACGGATCACATCGCTTCGTTTACGTTTCTGCATATTGAGGGTGCTGCCTGCAACGCCAATTACGCGATTGATTTGATCCGCATCGGTCCGCACTCCTTTTTCATTCATATTCTTCAGTAACAATTGGAGTAGAGATTTTTCTACTTCATCGAACAGATTCAAATTTGCACTGGGAGAGCGCAAATTGAATTTCAGTGCTGGTCCTGTTGCCGTCAATCCAGGCTTTCTGCGCCGTTGTGCAATCGCCCATCCAACTACTCCCACTGCAGGAACGATTAAAAGCCACCACCATTTGAAAGGGAGTTTTGTGGGGATATAAACAGGTTCGTTGAGTTCGCGAAAATCCGCATGGGAGATATGAATGGAGTCTACTCTCCCTGACTTGGAGCTTCCATAATATAAGTAGGGGTATACGTACCACAGATAGCAGTTGATGGTTTTGGTATTGATTTGCTGACGTTTTGGTTTGTTTTCGAACACTTTAACTTTATTGGAAATGACATTCCAGTATTCCAATGTTCCCATGTTATCCAGTAGCAAACCAGAATCAAGTTCCGCTACACTCATGAATTTAATCTTCTCGTTGACGAAACGAGGATTTAATTTTCCTAACGTGATCCAGTCGCCTGTTCGAATATCCAGTCGACATACGCTATCAATAAATTCGAAATCTTTATTCTTTCCGATCCGAACTCCATTGTTGCCTATGAAATAGTTGAACGCATAGAGGGCCCGGTGTTTTTTGTCGTTCCATATATAGCCATTGGGAGAATAAACTCCCAGTGCAAGTTCTTTGTTGAGGGGCACTACATCCCATTCATTTTGTGCGGGATTGAATATGCGCAAGTGTCCATTCCATCTCCAAAATCCATAACCGCCGATATTAAATATCGAATCTCCCTGACTGAATGCATAGGCATTGATATTGTATCCCATTAGGGAGGTGGTATCCATGCGAATGAGTCGCACTGAATCATCATTCATGTAATCACTCACCTCATAAAGTCGCCCGGTTGAACTCAAAAACAAATAGAGTTTATCATTAGCAACGAGAAGTTCCTGTGTGAACCGTGAACTGTGTATTCCGTCAAGGTAGTCATTCACTATCTGTCCTAATCCTGCCCAGGATATACTAGGAGCATTTTTTGCCTGTCGAAATAAATGGGTATAAAAATCATTTTTAGGTAAAGCATAGGAATGCGTCCTGGGTTTGTGCTGACCAGTGGTTGTTACGGATAAGGTCAAAAGGAAAATTGCAAAAAGATAATTTTTGGGCATTGATCAAATATAACGACAAATTTTGACCAATCCCAGTCCCTTTTTATTTGGTGACTCACTGATTAAAGTGTTGTTTATGAATTTATTAGGTTCAATTTTATATCACCGGATTATGCACCGCTTTATTCATTTTCTCTGTACCCCTTTCAAGTTATTGGCATAATTTTGCTGTGCTGGCCGTGAAAAACACCACTATTTATCTACGTCGTATTTCAATCCCATTGCTAATCTAATTCGGTCTAAGGTTTTCATCAGATTTAAGGTATCGTCGAGTGACCAAACTGGGCTTTCAGTTTTGCCTGATTTAAGGCATTCCTGAACATGTCGTGCTTCAAATTGATATCCAAAACCAGCTTCTCTATCCAATCCGACCAATGTTCGGGTATCCACGATACCGGGGTAATAATTGATTGTCGCTGATGGTTCATAAAACCGGGAGGTCAGCCGGATTCGTCCTTTGGTCCCAAAAACATCTGCATCGGTCTCCAGATTCGAAGCCAGCGTAGCAAACAGGTTCGCAGATCGACCATTATCGTAATGAAACGAGATGGAACATTGTTCATCCACGCCAGAAGCAGATGGATTCATGGATGCCTGTATGGAATCGGGAATTCCCAATAACGATTGTGCAAGAAAAACGGGGTAAATGCCGATATCCAGGAGTGCTCCACCTCCAAGAGAGGGATCAAACAAGCGCGGAGCGACGGGTTCCACAGGTTTGAAACCGAAGTTGGCAGTGACTCCTTTCAATTCGCCTAACAGTCCCTCTGCAATCATTTCCTGAACTTTCTGATAGTGCGGTAAAAAGCGAGTCCACAAGGCTTCCATTAAAAAAACTTTTTTGGATCGAGCCAAATCGATCATCTCGGAGGCTTGTCGACTATTGATAGCAAATGCTTTTTCGCAGAGCACCGCTTTGCCGTGGTTCAAGCAGAGCAGAGTGTGTTCGTGATGGTGGCTATGGGGACTTGCAACATAGACCACATCCAGATCAGGGAGGTTTACTAATTCTTCATAACTCCCCAATACATGTTGAGCCGGGAAATCAGCAGCAAAAGACATTGCCCGTTCCATTGAAGTGGAAGCAACAGCGTGCAAAACAGCGCCATCCACCTTTTTCAAATCGGATGCAAATTTTCGTGCAATCTTTCCGCAAGCGAGTATTCCCCAGTTGGTTTTCATAAATCACTGTTGTAGGTTGTATGTTGTAGGTTGTATGTTGTAGGTTGTATGTTGTAGGTTGTAAGTTATGTTTTAAAGTCATTTTTAGTGTTTTTTTCAGCATTTTATCGGTAATGAAGAATATTATTTTGTACGAATGAAATCGTATAGAGATTTAAATGTTTATCAGCTATCACTTTCACTTTTTTATCAGGTTCATCCCTTGACCTTAAGGTTGCCCAAATACGAGTGTTATGAGTTAGGTAGTCAGCTAAGGAGATCTGCAGACTCGGTAGTCACAAATCTGGTGGAGGGTTACGGTAGGAAAGACTATAAGCATGAATTTATTCGGTTTATCATTTTCTCTCATTCCAGCTCCTTGGAGACTGTCAATCATTTAGAAAAGTTAGCTGTGCTTCATCCTGAACTTTCTACTGAGGCTGCATTACTTAAAGAAGACTATGCCATCCTTAGTCAAAAGCTTTATGCTTTTATGAATTACGTAAAAAAGAGCTGGCGATCCTAACCTACAACCTACAACCTACAACATGCAACTTTCATCCCTCCCTGTGAATAACTCGTGGATATCCCCACCTCCTCAAGCACTATATTTGGCGCTCGACCAAAATGAGAGAAAGTGAGATTAAAGAGTCTAGAGATCAAGGGGTTCAAGAGTTTTGCGGACAAGACCGTCGTCAATTTTGACGAAGGGATTACGGGCATTATTGGTCCCAACGGATGCGGCAAAAGCAATATCGTGGATTCCATCCGCTGGGTTATCGGTGAGCATAAGATCAGCAACCTGCGCAGTGAGAACTTGGATAGTCTGGTTTTTAACGGATCAAAAACCCGAAACGCCAGTGGTATGGCAGAGGTCAGTCTGACCTTCGAAAACACAAAAAACCTGTTGCCTACGGAGTTCAGTACAGTCACCATTACTCGACGCTTTTACAAAAGCGGAGAAAGTGAATACCGGCTCAATGATGTGCAGTGCCGACTGAAAGATATCGTCAACCTGTTTTTAGATACAGGGGTGAGCACCGACAGCTATGCGATCATGGAATTGGGTATGGTGGATGACATCATCAAGGACAAGGACAACTCTCGTCGCCGCATGTTGGAACAAGCAGCGGGAATCAGTATTTACAAGACGAGAAAAAAAGAGGCCAAACTCAAGCTCGATGCAACGGAACAAGATCTTGCGCGCATCGAAGATCTCTTGTTTGAAATCAACAACCAATTGAAATCGTTGGAAAGCCAAGCACGCAAAGCTGAACGCTACCACGAAATCAAAAAAGAATACAAGGTTAAATCAATTGAACTCGCAAAGGCTGCGTTGGAAGGTTTCAATGTGCAGTACAAAGAACTCAGCGAGCAACAGCAAACAGAATCGGATCGAAAAATTGGAATTGATACCTCGATACTCAGCGAAGAAGCAGAGTTAGAGCGACTTAAACTGGAGTTTGTCGAAAAAGAAAAATCTCTTCAACAACTTCAACAGTCGTTCAACGAACTCATCAATACCATCCGCACACGAGAGAACGATAAAAATCTTGCTCAACAACGGTTGCAGTACTTGGGCGAACGCGAACAAGCACTCAACGAATTTTTATCCAAGGCAGGCGGACAATCAGCGGGACTCGAAGAAAGCATTCAGTTTTCTGAAAAGCAACTCATCGATGAAGAAGCGGCTCTACATGCGCTCCAGACCAGCATCGATGCGGTTCGTGCACAATTGGATGAAAGCAGAAAGGCTTTCGATGAAAAACGCGGATTGGTCGATGAACTGCGTCGCTCCAACCAAACTCTGCAACGCAGTCAATTTGAATCTGAAAAAAATGTTGCGATCCGGGACACCTCCTTGCAAAACATTGAACGCTCTATTCAACAATTACGAGAAGAGCAACAATCACGCGCGCAACAGCAATCTGAATTAGAGGGACAACGTCAGGACAATGCACAAGCTTTGGATGCATCGCAGCGTGATCTAGAGGGATTGGTTCGTCAACACGAATCGGTGAAGACACAGATCTTAGAAACACAATCCAATTTAGAAAGTCTTCGTTCGCACTTGGCTGATGAGTCGCGCAAATACGATTCAAAGAAAAACGAATACGATTTGCTCAAGAGCTTGGTGGATTCCATGGAAGGATATCCCGATAGCGTAAAGTTTTTGCATAACAACACAGGGTGGAGTCATCAATCGCCTATTTTATCCGACATCATCTACGTTAAAGAAGAATACCGCGCTGCAGTCGAAAACGTACTCGAGCCCTACCTGAATTATTACGTCGTTAGCGATTTGCGCGAAGGTCTTCAAGCAGTGCATCTGTTGGATGACAATAAGAAAGGCAAAGCCAATTTCTTTTTACTGGATAAGCTCAATGCAGAGTTCGGAAGTCAGGAAATGCATCCGCATGCAGTCCCTGGGACCATTCCGGCGACTTCCATCGTTGAATTCGATTCCCGCTATAGCAATCTTGTTAAATATTTATTGGGTAACGTACTGATTGCAGAAGATGAATCTGCATTGGAGCACGCCAATGGTCACATCATTCTTGAGCGACATGGAAAGTACGTGAAAGGAAAATATGCGTTGACTGGCGGAAGTGTGGGATTATTTGAAGGCAACCGTATCGGTCGCGTTAAAAATCTTGAAAAGCTGGCCGGTGAAATAGCCGCTCAAGAGTCCGTTGTTTCAGCACTTAAAGCCGATATCCAATCGCGCCACGATCAGGTGCTGGATTACAACAATCAACTGCAGGAGCAATCGATCAACGAAAAGCAGAAGCAGATCCAGGAATTAACCAATCGCGCTTTTGCAATTCAAAATCGATTGGAAGCATTGCAAGCCACTGAGCAAACTGCACAGCATCGTTTATCGGAGTTAGAGAGCCAACTGGCTGCAGATCGCGAAAGCATTCAATCCGAGCGGGAAGCATTGGAGCGCTACACTGTTGAGCTCAATGAGCTTACTGGTCGCATTGGAGCTGTCGAAGCTGACTATGCTGCTGCAGAGCTGGCTTACAATGCAGTCAGTGCTCAATTCAATGAAGGCAATATTCAGTTGGCGCGTCAGCAGAATAAGATTGATGCAGTGCGTCAAGAATCGGCTTTCAAAAGAAATCAATTGGAAGAACTGCGTACGCAGATCGCCAGCAGCTCTGAACAATTGAGTGAGGCCAATGCAACAATTACGGAAACCTCACTGGAGCTGAAGCAAATTGAAGAAGCCTTGCTCGAATTGTACCGCAGGAAAGAGGACGATGGAAAAATACTGAACGAGGCCGATCAGGCTTATTATACCATGCGCAATCTGCTCAACGAACGCGAGAGTGAGTTGCGATTGAAAGTGAAGGAAAAAGAGCAGATCGATCAGCTGTTGAATTTAATCAAGGATCGCATCAATGAATTGCGACTGCAACTTGCTGGAATCAAAGAGCGCTTGAATGTTGAGTTTAAAGTCGACATTGAACAGATCCTCGACGAACCTCGCGAAACAGAGGAATCGCTCGAAGACCTGCAAGCGGAGTGTGATCGAATGAAAAAGCGACTCGAGAACATCGGGGAAGTCAATCCCATGGCCATCGATGCTTTCACCGAAATGAAAAAACGCTACGATTTTATCGAGGAGCAGAAAAACGATCTGGTGAGCGCAAAGGATACGCTGATGCAAACCATACAAGAGGTGGAGGCGACTGCCAATCAGCGATTCCTGACTACGTTCAATGAAGTGCGTGAGAATTTCCAACGCGTATTCAAAGCATTGTTTACTGAAGATGATACTGCAGATATGGTATTGGAGAATCCGGATGACCTTGCTGAAACCGGAATTGATATTGTTGCAAAACCAAAAGGTAAACGTCCGACTTCCATCACCCAGTTGAGTGGAGGTGAGAAGACGTTGACGGCGACTGCATTGTTGTTTGCCATTTACTTGATCAAGCCAGCACCGTTCTGTATTCTGGATGAGGTGGATGCGCCATTGGATGATGCCAACGTAGGTAAGTTCACCAACATGATCCGACAATTCAGTAAGGAATCGCAGTTCATTATTGTGACACACAATAAGATGACCATGTCGACAGTCGACGTGATCTATGGTGTGACCATGCAGGAACAGGGTGTCAGCAAGCTGGTCCCGGTTGATTTCAGGAGTCTGAACTAATGGCCCATTATTTTTTCATCGGAATTGCCGGCACCGGGATGAGCGCAATTGCGCAGTACATGAAGGCCGCTGGTCACCGTATTTCCGGATCCGATCGTCAATTCCTATCTGGGGAATCCAACGAAACGCTCACCGCACTTCGTGCGCAAGGGATTGAATGTTTTCCGCAGGGGGCAGGTGGACTAACTGCTTCGGTGGATGTTGTGGTTGTGTCAACTGCCATCGAAAACACAGTTCCTGAGGTTCAAGTTGCACAACACTTAGGCAAACCCATACTGCGTCGAAGTGAATTACTCGCGCAGATTGTTGCATCTAAAAAAACCATCGCTGTAGGAGGAACTTCCGGAAAAAGCACAACTGCTGCGATGATCTATGAGATGTTGCATCATGCAGGGCACCAACCATCAGTGATTACTGGTGCAGGTTTAACGCGATTGACACGAGAGGGATTGATTGGCAATGCAGCATATGGAGAAGGGGCGTGGTTGGTCATCGAAGCGGATGAAAGTGATGGTTCCATTGTAAACTATCATCCCGAGGTTGGATTATTATTAAATGTAGATAAGGATCATCAGGACATTGATGCGTTGATGGCACTTTTTGAAACTTTTGCCTCACATTCACGGAACTTCATCACCAATTTATCGCATCCGTTGTCGGCATCGTTGTCGACCGGTTCTCCTTTTGATTTTAGTGTGGCAGAAGATTTTGATCAACAAGGTACTGCTGTTCAATTTTCAGTCGATGGAGTAACGTTTAGGATTCAGTCGCCTGGTCGCCATACCATGGAAAACGCATTGGCTGCGATAGCCGCAGCGCGTTCCATAGGCATTTCTTTAGAGCAATGTGCTGACGCATTGCAATCGTATGAAGGCATTTATCGTCGCCATCAGATCTATGGTGAGCGAAACGGAATTGTATTGATCGACGATTATGCGCACAATCCCGTGAAGTGTGCACGTTCGATTGAAGCGTGCCAGCCTTTTTCAAAAAAACTCATAGCGTGGTTTCAACCACACGGGTATGGTCCCACTCGTTTTTTACGCAACGATTTCGTGCAAGAGATTGCACAGGCATTGCGACCCCAAGACGAGATATGGATGAGTGAAATTTATTATGCAGGAGGAACAGCGGTGAAAGATATTTCTTCAGCGGATTTAATCAACGATTTGAAATCGCGCGGCGCAAACGCCTTTTTTGTGGCCAACCGCGACGAATTGATTCAACAGATGCGACCGCACTTTGAACCAGGTACTACTTTATTGTTAATGGGAGCGAGAGATCCGTCGTTAGCAGAGTTTGCGAAAGAAGTTTTTAAAAAGTTGTGAGTTGTAGGTTGTACGTTGTATGTTAACCTACAACCTACAACATACAACGTACAACATATAACTATCTTCTGCTTTTCACAAAATCCGTTATCAAAAATCCAATCAATTTCGCGAGTTGTTGACTTTCAGCGTGCAGTTGTCCCAATGATCCTTTACAAATATGCAGACTGCAGATATTGGAATAGTTGCCTGAGAATCGCATGAATTGTCGCGCTTGATCCACTGAAATCCCACCCGGTTGCGTTACCGAAGAGCCGGAATAATCGAGGGCATCCAGATCGAGGTCTACTGCGATGGGTTCGTCATCGATGAATGCAAAGGATTGAGAAATCGATTG
>JAFMES010000083.1 GCA_017856605.1 Chitinophagaceae bacterium | reverse complement strand
TCTTTATAATAGGATAAAGCATTGAGTTCATTCAATAGGTCGACATGGACAGCACCTGTTCTGGCCATTGCGCCATCTTCATCAAATTCTTTGCCGCATTTATTTGCAAGCAAATTCAACACGCGGTTAGCGGGACAAACATCAAACGCTGTATAGTTGCCAAGATTGCTTCGAAATGAAATATTCGCTATGCCGCCGATATTCAATAACCAGGCATAATCAGGGAACAGCAATTTTTCTCCCATGGGGACAATTGGTGCTCCTTGTCCACCTAATGCAACATCCATTGCCCTTAAATCTGATACAACTGGCAATGAAGTTTCTGCTGCAATAGCAGCTCCATCTCCAATTTGAACAGTAAACACTCCTGGCTCATGAAAGATGGTATGGCCGTGTGAAGCAATGAGTCCCACGTTGAATTCCAAACCATTCTCCTGAATAAATTGATTGACTGTTTTACCTAAATGGTGACCGTATTCAGCGTGCAATCGCATGAAATCGGTTGCTTTTAGAGAAACCGCTCCCTTCAAGCGGTCAATCCATTCATTTGAATAGGGATAACAAGCAGTGGCATTCAACTGATAGCTCCACTTCCCACCCTGTTCGTCTAGAACAACATAGGCCAGATCAATCCCATCCAACGAACTACCGCTCATGATACCAATCACCCTGTATAACATGGATTATCACTAATTTTATAGCTACCGCAAAAATAGGCATTGTATGATCACCAACTTAAGCGAAAAACATTCTTTGGTCAGTAATTGGATTTCAGAACTGCGCGATGTCTCCATTCAAACCGATCGCATGAGGTTCAGAAGAAATATTGAGCGAATTGGAGAAGTGATTGCTTATGAGATCAGCAAAGTGTTGCCCTGGGAAGAACAGGAAACTACCACGCCCTTGGGGATCGCAAAGCAAAAAATGTTAGCACATCAACCGGTATTGGCTACCATCTTACGAGCAGGCATGCCACTTCATATCGGAATGCTCAACTATTTTGATAAAGCCGATAATGCTTTTGTGGCCGCATATCGGAAACATCACCGGGATGGTAGTTTTGAAATTAGCCTTGAATACCTCTCCTGTCCCTCATTGGAAGATCGGACACTTATCGTATGTGACCCCATGCTAGCAACTGGAGCTTCTTTGGTAAAAACGATCGAATACCTAAGAAGAGAAGGACAGGTAAGATCATTGCACATCGCATCGGTAATTGCATGCACCGAAGGATTGGAATTTGTAAGACGCCACGAACCGACTGCACAAATTTGGTGCGGGGCCATCGATGAAGAACTCACTGCAAAAGGATATATTGTACCTGGTCTCGGAGATGCAGGTGATCTTGCATACGGCGAAAAATCCCAATCTTAAACATTAGGGATTAATCTTCATCATTAGCGGCAATACGAAATAAGAAGTCAGGACAATCAAGGCTATTGAAATTAGATTCAATATGAATCCGGCTTTCAGCATTTCACCTAATTTGATGTGTCCCGTTGAAAATACAATCGCATTGGGTGGTGTTCCCATCGGCATCATCGATGCGCAACTTGCAGCAAGGGTCATTGGCATTCCCAACAACAACGGATCCGCTCCAATGGCCACCGCAATACCCGTAACAACAGGCGCAAAAACAATCACCTGTGCAACATTGCTCATCACTTCACTGATGAAGATGGACATCACAGCAATCACAGCTATGAGTACAAGAATAGAACTACCGGTAAATCCAGCCAGCCATTGACCCAATGATGCAATAATTCCTGCTTTTTCCAATGCAGCTGCTAACGTAATTCCTCCTCCAAACAACAGCAGAATTCCCCATGCCATTTTGGATGTATCCGACCACACCAGTAACCGCTCATTAGCGCGAAACGAATTGCCCGATGGAATTACAAACATCAGCAATGCTCCAAAAACTGCGATCATGTTATCGTCCAATCGAACTATATTCAATTGATTGATCAGATCCCGTGTTATCCATAAAAATGCAGTCGCCAGAAATATTCCCAATACTCTTTTCTCAGGTACCGTCATTGGTCCCAATGCCTTCAATTCATCCCTGATCAACACCTTCATGTCTTCGCTGGAGTCAATCCGACTGGGAAACATCCAGATTAGTACACCATAAAGTGCAAAAAACAACAGCAGGGAAACGGGCAGACATACCACAACCCATCCCGCAAATGAAATATCCACTCCATATTCCTTGCTGATAAACGACGCGTAGGCAACATTCGGAGGCGTGCCTATGATGGTAGCAATGCCTCCAAAATTGGATGCATAGGCAATTGAAAGCATCATGCATACTGCAAAGTGACGAAGCTGCTGATTGTGGGCATTTTTTGCAGTCACTACCGTTATCACAGAAGTAGCAATAGGAAGCATCATCATGGTAGTAGCTGTATTGCTCAACCACATGCTGATGAATCCGGTAGCCAGAATAAATCCAAGTATAATCTTATTACCATTGGTACCCGTGAATTGGACAATGGAAAGTGCAATTCGCTTGTGTAAATTCCATTTTTCTATTCCCAAGCCAATCATGAATCCCCCCATGAATAGAAAAACAACTTCGTTGGCATATGGAGCAGCGGCCTCTCCAATTTTTGCAATACCCAACAACGGAAATAAAACCAGTGGAAGCAGAGCAACCGCAGGCATGGGAAGAGCCTCTGCTATCCACCAGGTGATCATCAGGACTGCAGTAGCCAATACCCGGTTGGCCGACTCACCCAATTGAAACGGATCCAGTATCCAAACCAAAAAGAAAAGCAGGGGACCACTGATTAGCTTCAGCAGGGCCTGACCGCGTTTTGAATTTTCTTTTTCCATTGGATCAGTTTGGGTGAAGATAAATCATTTGTGTATTTTGGGAAGAGCGGAATAGCAATATGCTCAAGGAAATCGTAATTTCTATTCAATCGTATTTTGCAGCACATGCTTTTATACAAAAGCACCGACTGTGGAAATGGATCATTGTGCCCGGCATACTTTATGCTTTGTTATTTGTTATCAGTATGTATTTCTTCTCCCGATCTGTCAATTCTGCAATAGAATGGCTGACCATTGAAACGGGATTACAAGTCTGGATCAATAAACTCCAGAGCAGTTGGATTGGATTTTTATTTACCGTAGGCGGTATCATGTTCTGGTTAATCATGATGCTGTTTTACTTTTCATTTTTCAAATACATATGGCTGATCCTCGGCTCTCCCGTGTTTTCTTACTTGAGTGAACGGACGGCTTCCATTGTAGAAGGAAAAGTCATGGATTTTCGAATGAAGCAGTACCTCTCCGATGTGGCCAGGGGCATTAAAATGGCAGTACGCAACACCCTATGGCAAACGGTTTATGTGATTTCAATTTTACTGCTATCCTTGATACCTTTCATAGGGTGGATCGCCCCGTTCATAGCCCTGCTCATTGAATGTTATTATTATGGATTTTCTATGCTGGATTACACCTGTGAGCGGAATAAAATGAATGTGCTAAAAAGCATTGATTTTATTGGGAGACATCGCGGTTTGGCCATCGGAAACGGAATGGTATTTTATTTGATGCACTGCATCCCCATTGTTGGATGGGTATTGGCCCCTGCCTATGCCGTGATTGCCGCAACCATCAGTCTGCAAGAAAACAAAAAAGAATTTATTGAGAGTATATGAGGACAAAGGGTAAGGTCATACTCATTCCAATCATGATTGCTGAATCAGGTGAAGGCCACTTGCCAACCCTCTTTCAAACAAGCATTAACTCTTGTTCTGTTTTTTTTGCTGAAAACATTAAGACTGCACGTCGGGCATTTAGGAAAGTCGATCGTGCGTTTCCCATTGATGAAAAAGAATGGATTGAGATTGGAAAATCAGAAGACTTTGCTGCATTCGCATTCAGAAAAAAATTACAAGAAGGCGCCACGATTGGCATTGTAAGTGAGTCGGGTTGTCCGGGTATAGCCGACCCCGGACAAGAACTGGTTAGCATTGCACAATCATTGGACGTAAAAATTATCCCACTTGCAGGTCCCAATTCTATCTTACTTGCATTAATGGCAAGCGGATTGAATGGTCAGCAATTTTCGTTTCATGGGTATTTGCCCATTGATCGCTTAAAACGACAGCATGCGATACAGGCATTAGAAAAAAATAGTCGATCTACCGGAACGTCGAATATGTTTATTGAGACGCCCTACCGAAATGGTGTGCTGTATGAAGCGCTGCTCTCCTGCCTTCATAATGAAACGCGACTCTGTATTGCAGTGAATATCACAGCTGCAGATGAATGGATTAAGACTAAAACCATAGGCGATTGGAAAAAGTCGTCTACCGATCTTCCAAAATCCCCTGCACTATTTATTATAGGTAAATAAGTGATTATAGTCCATATTGGCTGACAAGGTAGACCATGGCCGCCATAACAACAGTCCCCAGGTTCAATTCCCGTTCACTCACTGCCTCAAATACATCTGTTTTTGCATGGTGCAAATCCATATAGCGTTGAGAATCTGGATTCAACCCAATTAAAGCAGTCCCCAAGGGCCGAAGTGGACCAATGTCTGCTCCACCTCCACCTTCATTGAATTCCAAGGCTCCATATGGATGGAACAATGGCTTCCATGAAAGTATGCGGTCTTTTTGAGCGGCAGTTGCACTAAACCCAAATCCACGTGGAGTGAAGCCACCAGCGTCGCTCTCCAGTGCCATAATAAATTTCTTATTTTCTGTTCGAGCAATTTCTGCATATTTATTTCCACCGCGTAAACCATTTTCCTCATTCATGAACATTACAGCGCGAATGGTTCGCTTAGGTTGGATTCCTAAAGCCTTCATGACGCGAATGATTTCAATACTTTGCATACATCCAGTACCATCATCGTGAGCTCCCTCTGCCAAATCCCAACTATCGAGATGACCACCTACTGTTATGACTTCGTCTGGAAATTCAGAGCCTCTTATTTCGCCAACCACGTTGTAGGATAAGACATCTTCCAGCATTTTACAATTGGTTTTAAAATAAATCTGCTTCACTGATCCTTTTGCCAAAGCATCGCTGAGTTGAACGGCCCCATTGGTGCTGATGGCCACAGCGGGAATTTGAGGATATTGTTCATCGTATCGTGTTGCTCCAGTATGCGGATGATCATCCAAGACGGGTGATAGGGTTCGCACAATAACTCCCACAGCACCAAGTGCAGCAGCACGGGAGGGACCTTGCGAACGGTAAACTCCAGCTTCTCCATACGCTCGGAACGTATTGATGTGTCGGGGATCCATTCTAAAATTATAGAAGACGATTTTGCCTTGCACTCCATCTTTGCCCAACGCATCCAACTCTTTAAAATTCTTTACTTCAACTACTGGTGCTGTGATTCCGGCAGAAGGAGTTCCTACTGCATTTCCCAATGCAACAATATTCAAAGGAAAAGATTTTCCATTTTGCAGCAGAGCGCGACCAACCTCTTTCTCACCTCTAACCCAATGAGGAACCATGCAGGGCTGAAGATATACGGTATCAGAACCTGCTTCACGAAGCATCCTGGCAGTTTGCTCAACTGCCAATGCAGCACCGGGAGATCCGGAAAGTCGTGGACCCACTTTCTTACACAAGTACCTCAAATTGGAATACGCCTGACCATTCATAAAGATTTCATCGGAAATCTGTTTGATGATCAATGAATCGCGTTGTGTCTGCGAAAAAGCAGATAAGATGCCCAAAGAAAAAATCAAAATAAACAGTCCTTTCATAAACAACAGATTGGTTGGATAGCCAATCTACTCAAATTTTACTATTTATGCGTTTTCGGTGGTCCTAAATGAACCGTATTATCCCTACTTTCGTTAATTCAAAAAAACATCCATGAACATAGGCATTGTTTGCTACCCTACATTCGGAGGAAGTGGTGTATTGGCTACTGAATTGGGAAAAGCATTGGCCGATAAAGGTCACGGTGTTCATTTCATCACCTATCAACAACCGGTTCGACTTACAGGCTTCAGCGCCAATGTTTTTTTTCATGAAGTTCGGGTTCCTACCTATCCGTTATTTGACTTTCCTCCTTACGAAACCGCTTTAGCCAGTACCATGGTGGATGTTGTTAAGAATAATCATGTGGACCTCCTGCATGTTCACTATGCCATCCCCCATGCTTCCGCTGCCTATATGGCACAACAAATCCTAAAAACAGAAGGCATTCAAACCCCCTTCATCACTACCCTGCACGGTACGGATATCACCCTAGTAGGAAAAGACAAAACCTACGCGCCTGTAGTTACTTTTTCAATCAATCAAAGCGATGCCATAACTGCTGTATCGGATAACTTGAGACAAGAAACACTTACCCATTTTGCCATTGAAAAAGACATCAGCGTCATCCACAATTTTGTAGATATTCATCGCTTCAATAAGAAGCCCATTGATGCATTCAAAAAAGCCATCTCTCCCAATAATGAAAAAATCATACTTCATGCGTCCAATTTCAGGAAAGTAAAACGGATTGCTGATGTGATCTATACATTCAATAAGATACGAACCGAGATACCTTCAAAGCTGCTGCTTGTAGGGGATGGTCCAGAACGACCTATGGCAGAGGAGCTTTGTCGGGAGTTGGGAATTTGCGATGATGCCCGTTTTGTAGGAAAACAACAAGATATGGAAGAGATCTATGCGATTGCGGATCTGTTCCTCCTGCCATCAGAATATGAAAGCTTTGGACTTTCAGCTCTGGAAGCTATGGCTGCAGGCGCTCCTGTAATTGCAACCAATACAGGAGGATTACCAGAAATTTTGACCGATGGAAAAGATGGTTTCATGAGCAGCGTCGGAGATGTTGAACATATGAGTAGAAATGCAAAACGCCTATTGAGCAATCCAATTCTTCATGCACAATTCAAAAAAGCTGCACGGGAAAAAGCTGAGTCGTTTGACATGAGCAGGATAGTACCCCGCTATGAAGAACTGTACGAACAGGTTGTAAAAAAATAATTAACGGCGTTTCAGCCAAAGTTCAGGATTAACAAATCGAAGCTCTTCATTCACCATGAAGATGATTTCACCGTCGCCATCAAAATTTTCTCCTGCTCTTCCAATGACTTGCCCGGTTTCCACTTTGGAACCCTTGCTTACATTCACTGTAGAAAGATTGAAATAAGTAGTAAAATACTTACCGTGTTTTATGGTGACTGTTTGACTTCCCGCTACGTCGTAGACTGTTGTTACAACTCCCTCAAATACCGCTTTCACAGAGGTACCACTCTCTGTTTGAATGGTTACCCCACTGTTGTCTTCTTCAATGCGTGTACCCTCGATGCGCTGTCGACCAAAACTGGACGTCACTGTACCCCGATCTACTGGCCAAGGCAGATTCCCCCGGTTATTCTCAAATCCCACTGAAACTTTAGTCACTTCGGGAGTGTTTTCTAGTACGGTCACTTTTCGTGCAGCTGCTGGAGATTCAGTGGCGGTAGGTGATGGCCGATTGGCTGACGGCGCTGCGGCGGTTTTACGGGCTTCTTCTTCGGCTTTTCTTCTTGCTGCCTCGATTTCTCGTTTGATGATTGCAGCAATTGAATTTTGAAGACTCCGCTCTACTTTCTTTTTGGCGGCTACCTCACGGGCAATTTCATTTTCACGTGCCTTCAACTTAGAAACAAATTGGTTTTTCTCTTTTTTCTCTGACTCTAAAATTTCTTTTTGCTGCTTCTGCTCTTCCATGACTTTGCTCTTCTCTGTCTTATTGGCACTGAGCATTTCTATGCGCTGAGATAATTCTTTTTGGGTTCGATTAATTCCTACTACTTGTTCATCCCTGTATTTACGATAACTCTTTAAGTAGGCAACACGTTTTACCGCATCATTAAAATTGGTTGCTGTAAAAATAAAGTTGAGCATGTCGTAATTGCTCCTGTTTTTATATGCGTACTGAATGGTTTTTGCATATTGTTTTCTAAGCGTATCCAACTGCCGCTCCAATCGATAGATCTCCCGGTTGTTGCTAAAAATTGTATTATCGATTAAACGTATCTCATCATTGAGGTTATCAATTACTGCGTAGCGACTCCTTAGCTTTCGTTCAAGTAATTTCAATTCAGACAAACTCGATTTGCGATCTTTCGAAATTTGATTTTGTGTTTCTTGAAGTGATGCAATCTCCTGCTGAATTTCACGCCGGCGTTTTTCCAGTTCTTCTTTTGTCTGAGCATGGCCGATAAGGCATCCGGTAATTAGTATTAGTAAGAGGATCTGCTTCATTGCAATCAATACAACACTTTATAATTTTTGGGAATACTAAAAGGAAAACTTACAGGTGCGTCAAATTCGACTTGCTTGAAATCAAGGTTGATCTCCAGCTTATTTTTCTCTGCAAGACTGATGTTACGAATCTCAGCAAACATTCTGTTTCCTGAAGGCATATACGAACTGTACGCAAGACTGGCGGTTCTGCTTCGAGCAACATCAACATCGTCGAGCTTACTGAACAACAAATGAAGATCACCTTTGGCAACGGTGAGGTAGTGCTTGAATGATTGTCCAACGGTTGACAATGAAATACGATCACCTTGATCAGCATAAGCAACTACAGCGCGATCCAGATATACCGGGTTCCCCATGATCAAGTCTTCCAATGTCCCGTAATCGAATGGCACCTGCGTTATGCCTTGCAGGTATGAAAGTGGTTTTCGCTGTATGGTCCGATTGAGCTTATCCATGATCAGGATGCTGTCGGGTGTAATCATCACTCGATAGGCTTCAATGTTCAATGCTGCAATGATGGATACCCAA
>JAFMES010000005.1 GCA_017856605.1 Chitinophagaceae bacterium | reverse complement strand
CTGAACGATGATGATAAGAAGTGATTGCATCATTGAATACATCTTGAGTGAGATTAAATACACGATAATGTGCACTCGTGTCTTGCTTGATTTGGAGATCAGCTGCAGTGGGTGAGAAGTTGCCTTCATACTCTTCTGGCTCTAGAAATTTATCTGCATTCAGATAGCGTACACTAATGCCCAACATGTCGAAAGCAGCAAGGCAAGTTAGTGCTGCAATTGCCCCTGTTTTATTGAAAACTTTTTTGTGGTATAAAAATATAAGCATGAATGTGATGGCCATCAACAATGCAGTTCGAATAAGGTCATCTGCAAATAATTTTTTTCTATCCTCTGCTACACTATTTACAATGTCGGAGGCAAGACTTGGATCTCCCTGCGTCATGGAAGTAAGCTGTTGCTGAATGAAGCGATCATTCGCTGTTTTATAATCAAAGCTCATGTACAATGCTACTGCTACTAAAATCAATCCTGTTGCAGCAATTGCAGTTCGTTTCAATGATTGTAAAAGCTCTTCCTTGCTGAGTTCGCCTGAAAAAATTTTGTTGAGGGCCAGTATTCCAAGCAGAGGAATAGTTAATTGAGGGATCACAAGGATCATGGAGGGAGCACGAAATTTATTGTACAAGGGAAGATGTTCGAAAAGGAATGTATTGAATGCGCCGAAATTTTTTCCCCATGACATAAGGATTGCCAGCAAGGTTGCAGTTATGATCCACCACTTTGTTGGTCCACGCACAACAAATAATCCCAATAAAAACAAGAAGCAAAAAACAGCTCCTACATAAACCGGTCCCGAAGTACTTGGCTGGGGTCCCCAGTAAGCAGGAAATGCTCCGTAAAGTTGATTTCCCAGTTCCTGTGGAATATTTTTCTCGCTCAAGGTTTGAATGAGCTTAGAGTCTTCTCCCAGGAGTTGAGATGCACCGCCATACACATTGGGTACCGCTAAAGTCATAGTCTCCGCCTTACCATAACTCCACGCAAACGCATAAGCAGTATCCAGTCCTCCTTTCGATTCAGTCACGACTGAATCTTTGGTATTGAGTGAAGCCTGTCCTCCTCGTATGGTTGCTTTTGAGTAATCATAAGTCGTCAAGATCATTACCGCATTGGTTAATACTCCGATGATCCCACCAGCTAAAGCGAATGCTGCCGGTTTATAAAATGCTTGAATGTGCTTTTTCTGAATGAAACCCACCAGCAGAGAAACGGTCATGCACAAAGCGACGATTAAAAAGTAATAATCGATTTGATAGTGATTGTGGGAGATGAGTATGGAGCTGAAGAGCGCTGTGAGTGCAGTCCCTAGCCAATACCTGCCGCTAAATACCAGTTGAATTGCACCTATCAATGCTGGGACATATGCCATAGAGAGCATTTTAGTTTCATGTCCAACTGCTACAATAATGGAGGAATAGGATGCATAGGCATACCCAAGAGCACCAATAATTCCTATCCAGGGACTGACACCAAATGCGATGCCTAGAAAATAAAAACCCAGACATGCCAGAATAAAAAATCGAAACGGTTTTGGAATAAAAAGTGCAAAAGCTTCATTGGCGTAGTAGGGTAGGATATTGTTGTTGTTGGTAGCAATCTGAAATCCAGGCATTCCACTGAACATGCTGTTGGTCCACAAGGGAGCACTCCCATTTATTTCTTTGTAGTCGCTTATGTCTTTACTCATCCCTTTCCAGTGCACAATATCACTTTGTTGGAGCACCTTTCCGTCTAAGGCTGGTTTACAAAATACCAGAGCAAGCAGAATGAAGATTCCAAGAGCTGCAAGATGTGGAACAGCGTTGCGAAGATTCAATGACTTCATTAAAGTATTTTTTTGTCAATACTGACAAAGATATTGATTTCGGGTGTCAGGCAACGGCGTAAGAGGGGGGTAGCCTTGTTAAAATTTATATTGTATTAATGCCTTTAATTAAGTCAGCAACCACTTTATCAATTGGTAGGGTTACAGAATCCGATCCAAAATGTGTCAATGGGATGGTTCTAAACGTTTCTGTTTCGCCTGTAGCGTGATATACTGCCATTTGTTGTTCGTCAAAATCAAATGTCTTTTGCCGCAATGGAACTGCAATTGGCTCTTCCGGGTGAACCCTATAATAAATGGAAACAATCTGATGTTCAGGATTAAAAGCAGACATTTGAAAGAAGTCGGTTGTATAGAGATGTTCCCCTACACGAACTTTCAAATTCATTTCTTCCATGAATTCGCGCGCGAGGCAATCGCGAGTTCCTTCGCCAAACTCCAATCCGCCTCCTGGAAATTTTGTATAATAATTTCCTCGTATGAACTCATCACTTACCAGCACTGAATTCTCTTCAGTTATCAGTATGCCGTATACTCTAATATTAAACATACGCTTTCACTGTTCCTGAATAAACAAAGGCAGCAGGACCGATAAGCCAAATATTACTGATCGATTGCTCGCTATTTCTGGTGAATTCAACCTGTAGTTCACCTCCTCTTACGCCAACCGTTACGACCTGTGTTCCCAGTTGATTGCTTGAGACGATCGCACAAGCTGTTGCTCCCGTACCACAACTGTAGGTTTCATCTTCCACACCTCGTTCGTATGTTCGAATACGAATTCCTGATTGGGTTCGAAGAACAAAATTTACATTGATGCCATTTTTTGAAAATGGTGGACTATTTCGAATTGCTCTTCCTGCTTTTACAACGTCCAATTCATTTAGAAGTTCTACAAACTCTACATAATGGGGTGATCCGGTATCCAGAACATATCCGCCTTCTTGTTTTGCTATTCCCCGTACATCAGTCATTTGAAGTCGTATTCGACCATCGTCTAATCGCTCAGCTTGATGCGGACCATCACTGGCTATGAAATGATAATGCTGTTGCTGAATTCCCAGCATGTAGGCAAATGCAACTAAGCAGCGACCTCCATTTCCGCACATGCTCCCTATTTTCCCATCCGCATTGTAATACTGCATTCGAAAATCAAATCCACTTTCTAGTTCAAGCATCATCAGCCCGTCTGCGCCAATTCCTGTTCTACGATCGCACAACTGTGCAATTTGCATAGAAGTAAGCGATGCGTAGCGGCTGTCGCGGTTATCCAAAATGATAAAGTCGTTCCCGGTTCCGTGGTATTTAAAGAAATGGATTTCCATTTTAAGATTTAAACGTTTTGCAGAACATGTTGGATGAGTTTTTCGATAGAGCTGTCCGGTTGTTTTGAAAATGATCTAGCCTGACGGTTGGCAACAATCACGCTCAGGGATAAGCATTGATGTCCCAATAATTTCCCTAACGCATACAATGCAGAAGTCTCCATTTCAAAATTCACTATTCTGTGGTTGCTCCACCTAAAATCAGAGAGTTGATTATTGAGTGTGGGCATTGCTAGTCCTGATCGTATGGATCTTCCCTGGGGTGCGTAGAAACCGGGACAGGTTACGGTAATGCCGGCATGGCAATGTGAAGCAAATTGAGCAAGCAAGTGAGGATCTGCGCTGGCACAATAGGGGGCAAGAGCAGGCAACAGCGATACCTGTTGTTTGAATGTGCTGAGCAATGACAATTCATGATCGTTCATTCGAAACGGATAGAAGTGCATTAAGTTATCCATTCCAATGCAATGTGTAGATGCAATAAAGCTATCGCAATCCACGTCTGCTTGAAGAGAGCCACAGGTTCCAACTCGAATTATTTTCAGTCGTGTCTTTTCTTTTTTCTCTGTTCGGGTTGTGAAATCAATATTGAAAAGAGCATCCAATTCAGTAAGTGTTATGTCAATGTTATCGGTGCCAATGCCTGTTGAGACTACGCTGATCGTTTTTTGTCCCACTCTTCCTGTATGGGTTACAAACTCGCGGTGTTTTCCTTTGTAATGAAGTGCATCGAAAAGGCGACTCACTTTCTCAACTCGTGCAGGGTCTCCTACCGTGATGATGGTGTCGGCAATTTCACCAGGGCAAAGGTCTAAGTGATAGATTGCACCGCGTTTATTTAGGATAAGTTCAGATGCTTCAATTGGGTTCATCCATTCAAATTTACTACTTTTGCTCCTTGTCAAGGCGATAGTCGTCTTGCATAAACGGTCCTGTGGCCGAGTGGCTAGGCAGAGCTCTGCAAAAGCTTCTACAGCGGTTCGAATCCGCTCGGGACCTCCAGCGAAGGCAAATGGCCTTCGCTTTTTTACACCATGGTGAACTATTCAAAATGGATCAGCCTTGCAGCGTTTGCACTCTTGTGCATCTCTTGCTTCCTTCCATGGAGTTACCATGCCGACGTGGATAAACACTTTACTGGATTTTTTAGTGAAAAAAACATCTACGGCAAACCGGCCAAGATGTTATTATCGCTCGGGGGCATTTCACTCGTGTGCGCATTTATTCATCTGCTGTGGCTGAAACGATTGGCATTGTTGGCTTCCGGATTAACCGTTGCTTACGCCATCAAAAATTTTCTACTGTTTGGATCTTGTTACTTGGGGTACTGTCCTGAAAAAGAAATTGGTCTTTACCTGATGTTGCTGTCTTCTCTGCTTTTGTTTGTTATGGCATTCCTGCCAGAGGGGTATGACAAAGAGCCGAAATCGGCTTAAGCTCCTTTTTTGCTTTCCTTGCTCCAGGTGTCTTTGAGTGTGACCGTACGGTTGAATACCAGTTTATCTGGTCTCGAATGCTTGCTATCCAAAGTAAAGTATCCCTTCCTGATGAACTGAAAATGCTCACCCAGTTTTGCGCCCCCCAGACTGTGCTCTAATTTTGCTGATGCGATGATCTCGAGACTTTGGGGATTCATATAGGTTTTATAATCTCCTTCCTCTTGAGAAGGGTTCTCCACCTGGAATAATCGATCATAAAGTCTAACTTCAGCATTTATGCATTTATCTGTTGATATCCAATGCATTGTGCCTTTTACATTTATACCAGAAGTATCTTGTCCGCTCTTGCTTTCAGGGATGTATTCGCATTGAACTTCTATTACCTTTCCACTGCTGTCTTTTGTGAAACCAGTACAGGTTACGATGTATGCATTTTTGAGTCGTACCTGAGCGCCGGGGGCCAACCGGAACCATTTCTTTGCAGGAGTTTCCATAAAGTCTTCAGCCTCGATCCATAGTTCTCTGCTGAAATGTAAATCGCGGTATCCTCCATGATCTTCCAGCTCAGGATTATTTTCAGATCTCAGTACTTCTGTCTGGCCAGCGGGGTAGTTGGTGATGACCAATTTGATGGGGTCTAATACGGCCATTCTGCGCAGTGCAGATTTGTTGAGGTCCTCCCGTATGCAGAATTCCAATAGCCCAACATCGATGATATTTTCACGGCGTTGTACTCCGATGCGATCACAGAAATGACGGATGGAGGCAGGTGTGTAGCCCCTTCTTCTCAAGCCAGAAAGCGTGGGCATCCTGGGATCATCCCATCCATCCACCAATCCTTCTTGCACCAATTGAAGCAATTTCCTTTTGCTCATGACCGTATAGGTCAGGTTCAGCCGCGCAAATTCAAATTGGCGCGAAGGGAAAATACCCAATTGTTCGATGTACCAGGAATACAGCGGGCGGTGGACTTCAAACTCAAGCGTACAGATGGAATGACTGATCTTTTCTATTGAATCCGATTGACCATGTGCAAAATCGTACATGGGGTAGATGCACCATTGGTTTCCGGTACGATGATGAGCTGTCTTCTTAATCCGATACATGATTGGATCTCGCATGTGCATGTTGGGAGAGGCCAAATCAATTTTAGCACGCAGAACCTTTTCCCCATCATTGTATTTGCCTTCTTTCATTTCAGTAAACAACTGAAGGTTTTCCTCAATGCTTCTGTTTCTAAAGGGACTGGCTTTTCCTGGTTCTGTAGGTGTTCCCTTGGTGGCAGCAATTTCTTCAGCACTTAAATCATCCACATATGCTAATCCTTTTTGGATAAGCAGGACTGCAAAATCATATAGTTGACCAAAGTAATCTGAAGCATAGTGCTCCTCTTCCCATTGAAAACCGAGCCATTGAACATCCTCTTTAATTGAATCCACGTATTCGGTTTCCTCCGTTACCGGATTGGTGTCGTCAAATCTTAAATTGGTTTTACCTCCATATTTATCTGCCAATCCAAAATTGAGGCAAATGCTTTTTGCATGACCGATATGCAGGTATCCGTTTGGTTCGGGTGGAAACCGCGTATGAATGGATACAGAACGACCCGATTGCAGATCGTCTTCAATGATCTCCTCAAGAAAATTTAATGACCGCTCTTCGCTCATGCGTGTGAATTGGCCGCAAAGTTACTGAAATGGCGACTATCCCTGAAGTGCTTCTTGCGGCTCAAGAACAACAAGGCATTTCGATATGATGGAAATTGCTTCCTCGATCTGAGCTTGATTGATTACCAGCGGAGGGGCAAAACGAATTTTATCGCCATGCGTGGGTTTGGCCAAAAGTCCGTTTTCCATGAAAGCCTCACAGAGTCGCCATGCTGCCTGTGGATCTGGATGATTCACCTCAATTGCGTTCATTAGTCCCATGCCTCTCACTTCTTTTATAAATGGAGAATGAAGTGCACGCAACCCCGACCTGAATAGTTCCCCCATGACCTCGGCATTTTCTGCCATTTTCTCTTCCAGCAACACCTTGAGGGATTCCATGGCAACAGCGCTGGCTAAGGGACTACCCCCAAAGGTTGAACCATGTTGTCCAGGTTGTATGGTCAGCATTACCTCATCATTGGCAAGAACTGCACTTACAGGAAAAGTACCACCGCTTAATGCTTTTCCAAGAATCAACACATCGGGTTGTACATGCTCGTGATGGCAACACAACAATTTTCCCGTTCTAGAGAGTCCCGTTTGAATTTCATCTGCAATCATCAGCACATTGTATTGATCGCACAGCGATCGGATACCAGTGAGGTATCCTTTTGAAGGTACTATGATGCCTGCTTCTCCCTGAATGGGTTCAAACAGGAAAGCCACTGTATTTGGATCTTTGCATTGCTGTTCAAGAGCTGAGAGATCATTGAAAGGAATGATTTCAAATCCAGGCATAAAGGGACCATAATGCGAATGGGCAAGTGGATCTGTACTAAATGAAACTATGCTGCTGGTTCTACCATGAAAATTATGTGCACACACCACAATTCGCGCCTTGTTTTCAGCAACGCCCTTGACTTCGTATCCCCATTTACGCGATAGTTTGATCGCTGTTTCAACCGCCTCTGCTCCGCTGTTCATGGGGAGCATCTTATCAAAGCCAAACAATTCCGTGATGTATTTTTCGTATTCCCCTAGACGATTATTATAAAATGCCCTGGAGGTTAAAGTGAGTTGTTCAGACTGGTTTTTGAGTGCCTGAATTATTCGAGGATGACAGTGCCCTTGATTGACAGCGGAATACCCACTTAAAAAATCGTAATAGCGCTTTCCTTCCACGTCCCACATTTCACAACCGCTTGCTTTGCTGATTACAACAGGTAAGGGATGATAATTATGTGCTCCATAGCGCTCCTCTAATTCAATATAGTACGATGTAGTTGGCATCTACCACAAAGCTAGTGAAACTTACTGAGCGATGCAGTGTACGGTGTAATGTGGGGGGAAATATCCTTCCCAATTGGGTCGTTTTTCAAAAATGGCAAATATTACAGAGCCAGTCCCCGTCATACTTGCATACCCTGCTCCCAACGCGTAGAGCGAGGCTTTGATTTCTGCTAATTCTGGAAAAGATGGAAATACACTTTGTTCAAAATCGTTGATCAATTGGTCTCTCCAGGTGGTCAGTGGTTGAGAAACAATTTGGCTACAGGAGTGAAGAGGTTGCTGGGGTCGAATGCGTGCAAAAGCTTCTGATGTTCCAATGTGTATCCCTGGGTGCACAAGGAGAAGGGTATGATGGGACAACGAGCACTCAATGGGACGCATTTTCTCTCCTCGACCACTGGCAGCTACAGGAGAATTGATGATGAAAAAGGGACAATCACTTCCTAGGCGAAGTGCATACTGAATGAGGTTTTCTTGCGACAAACCCAACTGGAATGTATCGTTTAGCATTTTTAGCATGAAAGCACCATCGGATGAGCCTCCTCCAAGTCCTGCGCCCATGGGGATCTTTTTATGCAGGTGAACAGAGAGGGGCGGAATGGATGGAAAATCTTTTCTAAGTAATTCGATTGCTTTGATGCAAAGGTTAGAGGTGGGAGAACCCGGAATGGGAATTCCAGTACTTGTAAAACTATCTGTTTCAGCGGGAATGCATTCCATTGCGTCCTGTAAAGGGAGAGGATAAAATACGGTATCTAAATTGTGATATCCGTCTTCCCTTTTTTCAACCACTCTCAGTCCGAGATTGATTTTTGCATTCGGGAAAGTAACCATGCCGTTATTTTTTTCTCGCATTGATTTCGTCGCGTATGGCGATGGCGCGTATGTAGTCTTCGTTTTCCAGTACTTCGTTCAACAATTTGTTGAGCTCTTCCAAATCCATGTTCTTGAGATCTTCATTGCGCTTACTGGTGGCTTTGGGAGTGGAAGATTCTTCCAGTTCTTTTTCAGGGTTTTCTACTCCTGCTACATCAAAAATAGATTCATAGATGTAGATCGGACAACCAAACCGAACGGCGAGTGCAAGAGCGTCGGATGTTCTGGAATCAATTTCTACGGTATCCAGTTCTGTGCTGCATAATAATTTAGAATAAAAGATTCCTTCCTGGAGGTCCGAGATAATAACTTCATGCAATTCGATGTTGAATGCAAGCATAAAATTTTTCATCAAATCGTGGGTCAGGGGACGGGTAGGCTTCATTTTTTCAAGTGCAACTGCAATGGCCTGCGCCTCAAACCCGCCGATTACAATAGGTAGTCTTCTAAGACCATTTACTTCCCCAAGCACCACTGCGTAGGAATTGGTCTGGGTGATGGAATGGGAGAGAGCAACGATCTCCAGTTCGATCTTCTTCATGCCACTAAATTACTCAAAATTATCCCAACTCTTTGACTGCCTGGATGATCTTGGGCATCACTTCAAACGCATCGCCAACTATACCGTAATCTGCAGCTTTGAAGAATGGAGCTTCTGGATCTTTATTGATTACCACGATGGTCTTGCTTCGATTTACTCCTGCCAAATGTTGTATAGCCCCGGATATGCCAACAGCAAAATAGAGATTTGGAGCAATGGCGAGTCCCGTTTGACCTACGTGCTCATGGTGTGGCCTCCAATGGGCGTCTGCTACTGCTCTGCTGCATGCAGTAGCAGCTCCAGTGAGTTGAGCCAATTCTTCAATCATCCCCCAGTGTTCTGGTCCCTTTAACCCTCTGCCTCCACTGATTACCCGTTCGGCCTCTGCTAAGGGTATTGTGCCGGATGATTTTTGAACCTCTTTTACAGTAATGGTTGATGCAGGGATATCGAATGCATGTTGCGTTACCGTTGCAATTCCCTCTTGGTGTACAATTTCAAATGCGTTGGGTTGAAGCGTGATGACTCTGATGGGTGATTTTACCAGGATCTCCGTAAGTGCTTTCCCAGAAAAAACATTTTTTTGAATACGATAACCATTGGTAGTATCCGGCAATGAAATAGCGCCTGTCACCAATCCCGCTCCTAACCTTACTGCAACGCGTGGGGCCACTGCTTTTCCTGTAATGGTATTGCTAAATACAATTGTATCTGCCGTGATTGAACCTGCTGCTTGAGCCACTGCATTGGCCATTGCCTTCGTATCGGATAATGCTGTGAACGCATTAACCTGCATGACTTGATTTACTCCGTATGTTCCAAGCGCACTCAGATCCGCGGAAGTGGTGCCCAACACCAATGCTGTTAAAGTTGTACCTGCACGTTGTGCAATTGCACTTCCATAACATAATGCCTCAACTGATTGCTTTTTAATGGAACCGTCCTGATGTTCTATAAATACAAGTACTGGCATAATATTAGTTTTTAAAGTGCTTTTGCTTCTTCTCTCAAGAGTTTTACCAATAACTCAGGATTGTCAGCTGGAATCAATTTGACGCCTGCTTTTGGAGGGGGCAATGTAAATTGTTCATTGCTGGTAGTAGATGCAAATGGATATGCATCAACCACTTTTAGTGGCCGCGTGCGTGCGGCCATAATTCCTCGCATGTTGGGAATCCGTGCTTCGGCCATCCCTTTTTGGCAAGAAAGGACCAGTGGTAAAGGAGTGCTTACAATTTCTTCACCTCCTTCTATTTCTCGATGAACGGTTGCAAGCGTCCCTTCAATTTCTAATCGCGTTGCCAATGCGACATAATTCATGTCTAGCATTTCTGCCACCAGTGCTCCCATTGATGAACCATTATGGTCGATTGTTTCTTTACCCGTCAATATCAAAGAATAACCTCCCTCTTTGGCAACCTGTGCAATCTGATGCGCAACTACCTGCGGATCCTGATCCTCCGAATTTACACGAATGGCTTCATCGCCTCCCAGCGCCAATGCCTTTCTGATGATGGCTTCACTCTCTGCGCCACCTACATGAATCACATGCAAAACAACTGAGGCATCCTTTTCTTTGAGTTCGATTGCACGAACTAGGGCATACCATTCGTCATAGGGATTAATGATCCATTGTACTCCATCGCTTGCGAATTTCGTGTTGTTGTCGGTGAAAGCTATTTTTGCCGTAGTATCAGGCGTCCGGCTGATGCAAACAAGTATCTTCATGGCGATCGTTTTAGAAAAAAGTTGTCATAACAACTAAATTCTATACAAATATAAAGCGCGAAGGTGAATTCTAAAATCTGAAATCATAAATCCAGATGAAAAGAATGGAGCAGTTGATGGAGTTGATTGAGAAATTTCCAGATGACCTGTTCAGTCGTCACGCCCTTGCAATGGAGTATATCAAGATGGGGATGGATGTGAAGGCGTTGGAGCTGATGCAAGGTCTTTTAGAGCAGTCGCCCAACCATATTGGTACGTATTACCACCTTGGTAAGTTGCACGAGCGGATGGGGGAACTGCAACAAGCGCTTCGGGTGTATGAGGATGGAGAAGTGATGGCTCGATCTCTGAATGCTGCCCATGAATTACGTGAACTAACTGCTGCCAAAGAAAATGTATTGGATCAGATGGACGAATGACGAAAAAAACACCATACACAGCATTTGAGCAACAAGTTGCAAATCACCTCAGCAGCGAAAAATTGTGGAACGAGGGTGATCAATTGTATGTTGCGTGTAGTGGAGGGATGGATTCTGTGGTGTTGGTTCATTTACTTCGTTCCTTAGGGGCATCTGCAACAATTTTGCACTGCAACTTTCAATTGCGAGGTGAAGAGAGTGACCGCGACCAAGCATTTGTAGAAGCCCTTGCTGTTCAACTTGGATGGCCGTTTCGCTCTGTACAATTCAATACAAAGGATGAAGTGCGTAAGTCTGGGAAAAGCATTCAAGAGGTAGCACGAAAACTCCGTTACGATTGGTTTGCAGAAGTTCTACAGGCTAGCGAAGGACAATCCAGTTTCGTTCTTACCGCCCACCATGCCAATGATGTGGCGGAGACTATAATGATCAATTTTCTACGGGGAACTGGTATAAAGGGACTTCATGGTATACCTTCCCGCACAGGAAGAATTGTTCGTCCTTTACTTCCATTCAAAAGAGAAGCCTTGCAGGAGTATGCAATGCAAAAGCAGATAACTTGGGTAGAGGATAGCTCTAACGAGAAAAGTGAGTATACTCGAAATTTGATTCGCAACGAAGTGCTGCCGTTGGTACAAACCGTATTTCCCCAAGTTGTAGATAACCTACTGGATAATGTGAAACGATTGAAAGAAGTCGAGTCAATCTATACTACCGCTATTTCTCAACAATTAAAAGCATGTGCAAAAGTGCGCGAAAATGAAACTGCTTTTGCAGTGAATGCGCTAAAGCGACTACAGCCGCTGGATACCTATCTCTACGAGGCATTTGTAGAATTTGGCTTTACAAGTCGACAAACCCCAGAACTGAAAAAATTACTCGATGCACCCACTGGAAAATTCATCTGTTCCTCTTCGCATCGGGTCTTGAAAAATAGAAACTGGTTATTGGTACACCCTTTAGAAGAAGTCAGTCAACCGGTTGTTGTGATTGAATCAATTCCATACAGCATCACTACAGCTTCTTATTCATTGTCCATTGAAGCTTGCAGTTTGAAGGACGCCGATATAAGTCGCCAACAAAAGGAGGAATACCTTTCGGCTTCTGGTATAGAATTTCCCTTGCTGGTTCGGTCATGGAAAGCGGGGGATTATTTTTATCCCTTAGGAATGCCCAAGAAAAAGAAAGTCGCCCGATTCCTGACCGACCTTAAAGTATCACTTCACGAGAAGCAACATCAGTTCGTACTGGAATCAAATCAAAAAATCATTGCTGTCCTTGGTAAACGCATCGACGATCGGTTTAAATTACTACCCACTGCACAAACTGCTTTGAAGATTTCATTTAAAGCACACTCCGAATAAAGTTATCCAGCAGGTCCACTCCGCTGAGCAATCTGGCCATTATATACGTGAACAAAATTCCGTATACACTTCCCCAGAAATGGGCATTGTGTCCGATGTTTCCTCCTCCTTTGCGAGCAAGGGATGCAGATAACAGCAGAAAGCAAATGCCAAAAATCCATCCGGGTATTTTAAACGGTATAAAAAAGAAAAGAATAGGCATATTGGGTTCTATGGTGATGGCCGCAAAAACTACTGCTGAAACAGCACCGGATGCGCCAAGAGAACGATAGTTGTACGTGTCTCGGTACTTTAAATAGTCGGGAATCACTGCTACAATGATGGCCGTAACGTATAAAATTGAAAACACGGCGCGAGTTGCTTCGCCGAATAATCCTAAATACAGGTATTCTTCCAGTGCCGAACCAAACGAATAGAAAGAAACCATATTGAAAATCAAGTGCAAGGTATCTGCATGCAATACGCCATGGGTAATAAAACGATAAAGTTGACCTTCTCGTTTGATCGTGTAGGGCCAAAACACAAGGTCGTCTGTTGTTTTAGTGCGACTAAAAGCGATCAGTGAAACAGCAGAAGTAATGAATATGATTAACGCAGTAATTCCCATGTGTCAACGGTGATGGTATTTTTCATTTCTTGTAATGGTAAATGCTCGATACACTTGCTCTGCTAAAATTAGCCGAACTAATTGATGCGGGAATGTTAATTTGGAAAGTGACCATACCAGGTCGGCTCGATCCATAACGGTTTTATCTATTCCAAACGCTCCGCCAATAAGAAAGACAATTCGTTTGGAGGAGTGGTTGCCCATCTTTGTTAACCACGCTGCTAGTCCTTCTGAGTTCAGTTGTCCTCCTCCCTCATCCAAAACCACAAGCGTCACTTCTTTATCAATTTTATCTAGTATCAATTTACCTTCTAAACGTTTTAGATCGATTTCACTGAGGAGACCGGCATTTTTCGGTGGAGGAATGATGTCCCATTTGACGGGGCAATACCGATTGATTCGAGTGGTGTAATCTTCAATGCCCTCTTTTAGAGAAGAATCGTGCTGTTTTCCAATGCTCCAAAGTTCCAGCTTCATAAGAGCAACAAAGAAAACGAACAATTTTTGTAATTTGTCCGAATAAACTGATCTGGAATGAAAAAGTTTCAATTTTTGTCTTTGCTCATTTTATTTTCTCTTTCGCTGACTGCACAAATAAAGAAAGCCCCGAACAGGGCTGAAGGCGAAGGACCTTGGTCGCAATTGATCCTCAGAGGCGCTACGCTCATCAACAGCACCGGCGCTCCTCCCGTTGGACCAGTGGACATCGTGATTGAGCAAAATCGGATTGTTGCCATTCGCAATGTGGGTTATCCGGGTATGGCCATTCGTGAGGGAGCGCGACCCAAATTGAAAGAGGGAGGAAAAGAGATCGATTGCAGCGGTATGTACATTCTACCCGGGTTCATTGATATGCACGGACACATTGGAGGAACTGCCCAGGGAACTCCTGCTGAATATGTATTCAAATTATGGATGGCCCACGGTATAACCACGATCCGTGATCCGTCCTGTGGTAACGGACTCGAATGGGTCTTGGATCAAAAACAAAAAAGTTCATCCAATGCCATTACAGCACCACGCATCTTCGCCTACACCTCATTTGGGCAAGGCGCACGAGGTGGAATTTCTACTCCTGCCCAGGCTATAGAATGGGTAAAGGAGAATGCGGCAAAAGGCGCGGATGGCATTAAATTCTTTGGCGCTGCTCCAGCCATTATGGATGCTGCACTTCGGGAGAACAAGCGACTGGGTTTACGATCATGCATGCATCATGCTCAAATGGACGTGGCACGTTGGAATGTGATGAATTCTGCTGAAGCAGGTCTCACTTCGATGGAACACTGGTATGGACTTCCAGAAGCGTTATTGGAAAAATCAACACTGCAAGACTATCCGCTCAATTATAATTACTCCAACGAGCAACATCGTTTTGAAGAAGCAGGTAAGCTATGGAAGCAAGCCGCTAAGCAAGGCTCAGAACGCTGGAATACCGTGATGAGCAAGTTGCTGCAGCTTGATTTTACGCTTGATCCCACGTTTAATATTTATGAGGCCAATCGCGATCTGCATAAGACGCGAAGATTAGAATGGCACGATGAATATACACTTCCTTCTTTATGGAAGTTTTATGAACCTAATCGCGAATCCCATGGTTCGTACTGGTTCAACTGGGGGACTGAACAGGAGGTTCAATGGAAAGAAAATTACCGCATCTGGATGTCGTTTGTAAATGAATACAAGAATAGAGGAGGACGGGTTACAACCGGATCAGACAATGGTTTTATTTATCAAACATATGGATTTGGATACATCCGTGAATTGGAATTGTTACGTGAGGCAGGATTTCATCCGCTTGAAGTAATTCGTTCAGCTTCCTTGTTTGGAGCGCAAGCATTGGGAGCAGAGAAAGATTTGGGATCGATAGAAGTCGGCAAGCTGGCTGACCTGGTTGTCATAGATGCAAACCCATTGGAAAACTTTCAATACCTCTATGGCACTGGTGCTGTATACTTGAACGAGAAGAATGAAGTTACCCGAAAAGGTGGTGTGAAATATACCATCAAAGACGGGGTAGTGTACGATGCGAAAAAATTACTTGCTGATGTAAAGGCGATAGTTGATGAAGCGAAGCGTACATCAGGTAGCACAATTAAACAACCAGGAATAAATTGATCAACATGAAAAGAATTGTTGCATTCTTGCTATTGGCATTACCTGTAATCTGTGGTGCGCAGGCAGTTCCCACCATTGAAGAAAAGACCAAAGGCATGAAAAAAATGGAGGGGTATATTCCATTTTATATTGATGATGTCAATGGAAAAATATTTTTGGAGATCAATCGGGTTGATCAGGAGTTGCTCTATGTGATGTCTCTTCCTGCAGGTTTGGGTTCTAATGATATTGGACTTGACAGGGGATTGCTGGGTGGAGGAAGGATTGTCAAGTTCAATCGAGTTGGGAAAAAAATACTCATGATTGAGCCCAATTATGCCTATCGTGCCGTCTCACAATCTGAGCGCGAACGCATTGCGGTAGAGCAATCCTTTGCCCAATCTGCTTTATGGGGATTTACCCTAGAGGCGCAGTCGGGGTCATCGCTATTGGTGGATGCAACTGAGTTTTTAACCCGTGATGCCATGCAAGCAGCAAATCGGATTAGAAGAATGCAACAGGGGAATTATACCTTGGACCGGAATCGTTCTGCAGTGTATTTTTCATCCTGTAAAAATTTTCCTCTCAATACAGAACTGGAGGCAACCATCACCTTAGTCAGTTCGGATGGATTTGCAGGCAACTATGTTTCAGATGTTGCTCCTTCTACCGAAGCAATCACCTTGCGGATGCATCATTCTTTCGTGCAACTTCCGGATGGGAATTACAAGCCAAGAAAATTCGATCCTCGTTCCAGTTTCAATGCAACATCATTCTTTAATTATTCTTCTCCTGTTTCATCGCCCATTGATGAATTCTACATCAATCGACATCGATTGGCAAAAAAAGATCCAACGGCGAAAATAAGTGAACCGGTGAAGCCGATTGTGTATTACCTCGATAATGGCACACCCGAACCAATTCGAAGCGCCTTGCTCAAGGGAGCTTCTTGGTGGAATCAAGCATTTGAGGCTGCAGGATACAAAGATGCGTTTATTGTGAAAGTTCTTCCTGATACCTGTGATCCAATGGATATACGTTATAACATGATCAATTGGGTTCACCGGTCGACGCGTGGATGGAGTTATGGTGCCAGCGTAGTTGATCCCAGAACTGGGGAAATCATTAAGGGACAGGTTTCTCTTGGTTCGCTTCGGGTTCGGCAAGATTATATGATTGCAAAAGGGTTGCTATCCCCCTACGATGAAAAAGGGTTGAAAGAAGATCCTATGCTGAAAATGTCGCTTTCACGATTGGAACAGCTTTCCGCCCATGAAGTTGGACACACCCTTGGCCTCATGCACAATTATGCTGCAAGTGCCGTTAACCTATCCAGTGTAATGGATTATCCTCACCCGCGCGTTCTGCTTAACCGAAAAGGTGAAATTGATCTTGAGCGTGCTTACGATGATAAAATAGGAGAGTGGGATAAAGTTGCCATCACCTGGGGGTATGCCGACCTCAGTGCAAGTAAAGATGAGCAGGCTGAACTCAATAAAATGTTAGTTGATGCTTCGGCAAGGGGACTTAAATTCATTAGCGATCGAGATGCTCGTGCTCCCGGAGGTTTGCATCCAGATGCCCATTTGTGGGATAATGGCAGTGATCCTGTTGCAGAATTGGAGCGCATGATCAAAGTAAGAGAAAAAGCACTCTCTGATTTTGGATCAGCAACGCTCCCACAAGGAACCCCCATGGCAATGCTGGAAGATCTGTTGGTCCCCGTCTATTTTCACCACCGGTATCAGCTTGAGGCAGCAACGAAATTGGTTGGTGGAATGAATTATACGTATGCATTGAAAGGGGATGGGCAATTGGTGACCAGTCCGCTTTCAAATGAAGTTCAGCAAAATGCAATGAAGGCCATTTTGAACTGCATGGATCCTTCGTTTTTAAAAATTCCTAAACGTATTGCTGATCTCATACCGCCTCGTCCTGCAGGATACGAGTTCACGCGAGAATTATTCAAGAAAAAAACGGGACTATCATTTGACCAATTATCTCCAGCAGAAGCTGCTGCTGATATGCCGCTTTCATTCATCTATCATCCTGAGCGAATCAATCGTCTTGTACAACATGGATTAAATGGAACCTATGGTTATAATGAAATGACAAACGCATTGATCAACTCAACGTTTAAGTCGCCTCGAAGAACAGGCATGGAGCTTGCCATTCAACTTCAAACAGAGCAGCTGGTATTGACGTATTTACTGTCATCCAGCATTGACGACAAACTATCTTATCCTGCTCGCGCACAGGTGATGATGACATTGAATTCGTTGAAAGCGTTTATGGAAGAGGCTAAAAAGTCAACAGCCGATCCGCTGTATAAAGCACATCTTGAAGTGGCATTGGATCGGTATAAATCGCCTGATAAAGCCAAGCCTACGCTTCATGCAATTCCTCCACCCGGCGCACCAATTGGTTGCGGCGAATTGGATTGATGTGCGAGTTCACAAAAATGATGATGGAGTTTGAGCACTTGAGGAATCAGCAAATGGCGTTCATCGTTGTGGAGGATGAAGTGGCATTTGCTTAACTTTTCATCTTCATTCATTTGATTGCGCATGCGATCGATAATTTCCTCTTTCTTTTTATGATCCCGTTCCATGGCTCTGCTGATCCGCAGAGATTCAGGAGCGCTTACTCCTATGATGAAATCAAATTCACCCTGGCTTCCGCTTTCAAAGATCAAGGCGGCCTCTTTTAATGCATAGGGTGAAGTTTGCTGCTTCATCCATTGTTTTGCATCTTCAATGGTGTAGGGGTGTACCAGTGCATTGAGTTGACTCAGCCTTTCGGGATGCTGAAAGGCCTGATCTGAAAGGAAGGAAGTATCCAGTTGTCCGTTTTTATAAGCAAGCGGTGAAAAAAGGGACTGTATGCCGGATATGATATCCGGATGTGTATTCATCAAGCGCTTTGCTTCCTTGTCCGCCTGGTATACCGGTATGTCCAAAACAGAAAAAATCTTTGCAACCGTTGATTTTCCTGAACCAATTCCGCCTGTTAGTCCAATTCTGAGCATAGCCAAATGTAATAGAAAAAGCCCGGTTGGTGTACCGGGCTTTTATGCTTATTTAGCTAGAGTAGCTTTAGCAAGTTGTTCACTCCATTCCATGGAGATTGCCGACTTTTCAATTTTCATAAAGGAGCCGGGACTAACCTCAATTTGAATGGTGTTGTCATCATTCATTTTATTAACAATGCCGTGTATGCCTGCGATGGTTACAATTTTATCTCCTTTCTGCAAATCGTCTTGAAACTTCTTTGCCTTCTTTGCCTTTTGCTGTTGGGGACGAATCATGAAGAAGTAAAATACCAGCACCATGCCTCCCAAGAGGATCAATTGCATCATACCCGCATTGGGTTGTGCCTGAAGAAAAATACCTGTTGTCATGTTATGTGAATTGTTGTGATTGTTCAATTTAGTTCATCTGCGTGTACTTCAACATCAAATATCAGGGTATAGACGGCTTGGCGGGTATTGGCCTGAAGCATGATGGCTTTTTGATTGATGCCTGCTCTTCCTCTGCTGTCAAATGTCGCTTTAATTGATCCCATTTCACCGGGAGCAATCGGCTTTTCGGGTTTTTCCGGAATGGTACAGCCACAGGATGCGGATACATTTTTAATCACCAGCATTTCTTCTCCGGTATTCTTAAAACGAAATTCCACGTTCACGCTTTCACCCTCTTTCACTTTTCCCATATGAAGAACACTGTCTAAAAATTCTATTTCTGTCAAGGGGCCAGTTGGTTCCTCAGTTGTTGAAACAGGTGTTATTGCTTTTGGGCTAGATGCCAGGAATGAATCTTTCTTGTTGAACCCAATGATGGCAGCAGCAGCAAGAATGAAAATTGAGAATAGGATTGCTGGAGTTTTCATGTTCACACGTTTAAAAATCAAATTTAGCAGTTTACGCCTGTTTTTTAAAGTCGATCTTTTTAAGTTTTCCTTCAGCAAGCAGTTCTTTGTGGATGCTATCAAGAATTCCGTTTACGAACTGACCACTTTGCTGCGTGCTGTAGCTCTTTGCAAGGTCAATGTATTCATTGATGGTTACCTTTGTCGGTATTGTTTCAAAATACAAAAGTTCACAAACGCCTAGCCTGATCATGATCATATCGAGCAGAGCGATTCGATCAGGATCCCAATTTTTTAATTTGGGCTTAATCAATTCAAGGGTAAATTCTTTTTTGTCGATTGCTGTTTTTAAAAGGGTATGAGCATATTGGGTTTTGTCCCTTCCAATGATTTCTTTGGTATCTAAGGTTTCGGGCTTTGATAAAAAATTAAGCACCATTTGGTAAATCATTTCCGCATCATCGTCCCAATCAATAAAGCGTTCTTCAATGGCGTCGGTAATGGCATCGTCGGCCATCATGAGATCTGTAAATATGTAGGCAAGTATTTCTTTTTCTGATTTTTTATCCCGTTCTGGAGATGAAACATAGGTCAGGTAGGGTTCTGATTCGGTCAGTTCCGAGTATATTTTTTTAACCAGTTCTTGATCGACCAATCGCTCCAGTTTACGATCCTTGATGGCTTGGCTGAATCCTGAGGAAGCAACGATCCGGGAAACAACTTCATTGCCTGAAATTTTGGTATTGACATTCAAGTCCTTTTCTGAGGGAAGGTGTTTGCCGGCTTTGAGCAGGGAATCTGTTTCGGCGTAGCGGGTAACTTCATTGATCAGTAGGATGCAAAAAAGGAAGAGGTTTTCGGTCTGCTCCAGGTATTTTTTAAGTAGAGAAATGGCTTCTTTCTCGGTGAATTCCCCCGATCCCGTTTCAACGGCGTATAAGCACTGCATCACTTTGACCCTGATATTCCTCCTGCTGATCATGAAAAGAGCTATTTGAAAGCGCAAATATAGGCCATAGTGACCTTGAATTGCAATTATTTGTTTAACCCGTGAAATTTTGACATGATGAACGCCTATCTTCGCCGCCGATTTTCTGCAATTACGGCTGTAGGGTAGTTTTCCGACTGACATAATTTCAACAGGTGTCGCATGGTATGGATTTCGCTATCAGATTGGCGTAAGGATTAAATCCTAACATTCATCAAATTATTAAAAAACAAAAAGTTATGGCGAAGAAGTTAAACATTACCCCACTGCATGACCGGGTAATCGTGAAACCCGCTCCTGCCGAAGAGAAAACCGCAGGAGGCATCATTATCCCTGACACAGCGAAAGAAAAACCCCAAAGAGGAACCGTCGTGGCCGCTGGTCCCGGTAAAAAAGATGAGCCCATGTCCGTTAAGGCAGGTGATACCGTGCTGTACGGAAAGTATTCAGGCACTGAAATCTCTGTTGAAGGAAACGACTACTTGATCATGAGGGAGTCGGATATTCTTGCAATTGTATAATCACCCACTAAAAAAATTACACCATGGCAAAACAAATATTTTTTAACCTGGATGCCCGCAATAAAATGAAGAAAGGGGTTGATACCCTGGCCGATGCGGTAAAGGTGACGTTGGGACCAAAAGGTCGCAATGTAGTAATTGAAAAGAAATTCGGTGCTCCTGCTGTAACCAAGGACGGCGTTACCGTAGCTAAAGAAATTGAGTTGGAAGATCCCATTGAGAACATGGGTGCCCAAATGGTAAAGGAAGTTGCATCTAAAACTGCTGATGTAGCAGGTGATGGAACAACTACTGCAACTGTACTGGCTCAATCCATCATTACCGAAGGTCTAAAGAACGTTGCAGCTGGCGCAAATCCAATGGATGTTAAGCGCGGTATTGATAAAGCCGTTGAATTGGTAGTTGCCAATTTGAGCGCTCAATCTCAGGCTGTTGGAAACGATATCAAGAAAATTCAGCAGGTTGCTTCTATCTCTGCAAACAACGACGCTGAAATTGGTAAGTTGATTGCTGAAGCAATGCAGAAAGTAGGAAAAGACGGTGTCATTACCGTTGAAGAGGCAAAGGGAACCGAGACTTCAATTGATATTGTAGAGGGTATGCAATTCGACAGGGGATATATCTCTCCTTATTTTGTGACCAATGCAGATAAAATGGAATGTGAGTTGCAGAACCCATTCATTTTGATCTACGATAAAAAAATCTCTGCGATGAAGGATATCCTTCACATCCTGGAGAAAGTTGCTCAGCAAGGTGCTCCCTTGTTGATCATTTCTGAGGATCTTGAAGGAGAAGCAATGGCAACGCTCGTAGTAAACAAACTGCGTGGTACGTTGAAAGTTGCTGCCGTAAAAGCTCCTGGATTTGGAGATCGCCGCAAAGAAATGTTACAAGACATTGCCATCCTCACAAAAGGTATTGTAATCAGCGAAGAGCAGGGATTCAAGTTGGAGAATGCTGATCTGACCTATCTCGGAAGGGCTGAGCGTGTGACCATCGATAAAGACAATACCATCATCGTTGGTGGAAAAGGTAAAAAAGATGACATCAATGCTCGTATCGGACAGATCAAATCTCAAATTGAAACAACCACATCTGACTACGATAGGGAGAAATTGCAAGAGCGTCTCGCTAAGTTGAGCGGCGGTGTTGCTGTTCTTAATGTAGGTGCTGCTACCGAAGTTGAAATGAAGGAAAAGAAAGATCGCGTAGACGATGCCTTGCATGCAACTCGCGCGGCTGTTGAAGAAGGAATCGTTCCTGGTGGCGGTATCGCCTTCATCCGTGCGATTGAATCACTGGATAAGAAAAAAGGTGCCAATGAAGATGAGACTACTGGTATTGCGATCATTCGCCGTGCTCTTGAGGCTCCTTTACGTACCATCGTATCTAATGCCGGTATTGAAGGTTCAATTGTAGTGCAGAAGGTGAAAGAAGGCAAAGCTGATTTCGGCTATAATGCCCGCACCGATAATTTCGAAAAATTACTCACTGCAGGTGTAATTGATCCAACTAAAGTTGCACGTGTTGCATTGGAAAATGCTGCTTCCATCGCTGGAATGCTGTTGACAACAGAATGCGTAGTAGCAGATAAGCCTAAGAAAGAAGAGCCTGTGCATGCACACGGTGCTCCTGGAATGGGTGGAATGGATTATTAATATCCATCCGTGCAAAACATATCAGATGGGCTCCAATTGGAGCCCATTTTTTATGCTTGATCAACAGATGAAGAGGATGCTCCTATACGGTACCGGATGGCTCCTAAAACAATGAACAATTGAGCTAAGATGTAAGTCGACATGATGCTCATACCCGCAAATGCAAAGGAGGAACGGAACTTATCGACTGCCAACAATGAATCGGATAAAACAAATAATGTAGCTCCAATGATAAAATAGCGCGCTGTTTTATTTTCCAGTTTTTGGTATTGCCAAAATGCTGCTGAAAGCATGGTGCTGATGGTAATGCCATAAACCAGAACAGGTATTTTCATTTCGCCCAACGTCGGCCACAGCAAATACATCAATTCGATGAGGTATGCGATAACAGCTATGATCATGACCGGGCGAAGCTTGAAGAAAGAATCATTGCTGGAGTCGGTTCGCATAAAGAAAACAATGTAAAAAAGATGCGCCGTCAAAAAGGCAAGCAAACCAGGTACAAACAACCCTTCCAGTTGCAACAGTACATCTCCAATCCAGGAGAAAAGGAGTGCTATAAATATGGCATCCTTATGCAGGGGACGTGTTCTTGGAGTTGATTGCAGATAGACCAAAGTCAGCAAGGGAATGATCAGTGGTTTACTGAAGATCCTGTACTCCTGATAGCCTAGGGCAATCAAACTGATTTCCGTAAGACTAACGATACAAAAAAGGTAGAACAGTAAGTTGGCTTGTGGTTTCATGTTGGCTTACACACAATATGTGTAAATTAGGGATTATTTATGGCATATTCGGAAGAGGAAATCAAATTCATGGAATATTGGAAGCAGAACCGTGATCGGCAGGGTCAGCTTTCTTATCAATTACTATATGGATTGCCGTATGGGTTATTTTTTTCTCTGCCCATAGTGGTGAATTTTTTACTTGGGCGATTTTGGTACAAACGAGCTGATGCAGTAGGACTGAGTCAGTTCAACCCACTGGTACTGATGATTGCTGTAATGCTCATATCGGTTTTTGTAGCTTTTTTAAATCGCAAGCTACGATGGGAGCGATACGAAGGAAAGTACCTAGAGCTTCAATCACGGTCCAATAAAAATTCTTGAATCACTACCTTAGATTTCGCATCTTTGTACCCTGAATCAGTGATTTATGAAACAAATTGTGTTGAGCCTTGTCGTTGCGACAAGCTGTTTTTTTTCTTCCGGATGCCTAAAAGACTCGAAATCATCATTTACCTGCACGGCAACTATTCCTCCTGTTACGGTTCCGGATACTGAAGTGCAGGCAATTGAGGCGTATCTCACCAGCAAGTCCATTACCAATGCCGTCAAACACCCTAAAGGGTTTTACTATATCGTAGAAACTGCAGGAGTAGGAAACCAACCCACTCTGTGTTCAAGTGTTGCCATATACTATAAAGGATATTTGACCAACGATACAGTGTTTGATCAAACAGGGAACACTCCTGCAGTATTCCAATTAGCAAATCTTATCCAAGGATGGCAATACGGTTTGCCTCTTATTAAAGCAGGAGGTAAGATCAGGTTGATTTTACCCCCTTCTCTTGCTTACGGAAATCGTGCGTTGCCGGGGATACCCGCAAACAGTATTCTAATTTTTGAGATCACTTTGGTGGGCGTCTAATTTAAAGACTGCTTTTTGTCCACACATCTGTTCTTCCAATGAAGGTAAATCCTACATATCCTCTAACGTCAAGGGTGTTGGGATCTTTCATGGTGATGATGCATTTGTATTCTTTTCCATTTTTGGGATCGTAAATATGGCCGTTCTCCCACACACGATCACCTTTGAAATTGAATCCCCAGATGTTTACCAGTCCCATCAGCGGGCGACTATGTAGTTTTTCGTCGGGGTGCTTCACATCCGTCTTCGGTTTGCCACTAGCGGGATCAGTAGGTTCTTTTAGCCAAACAATTTTTCCCTGATATTTAGAACCGTTTTTATAAATCTCCACTTTAGCATTTCCTGATCCAGTGAGCCAAATTCCCATTAATTCATCTGCGCCTTTCTTTTCTTGAGCAAAGGATGACAGACCGATGGAAAGCAAAAACAATAGAAATAATTTTTTCATATCGCTCTTTTTAAATCTATTTTTTGAAGAATGCTTGGTTTGCTATGCATATTTACTCTAATTTTCAACACCAAACGTCAAATGTTTAATGGGACAGTCGATTTCCATATTTGAAATGTTTAAAATAGGAGTGGGTCCTTCCAGTTCCCACACACTCGGTCCGTGGCGGGCAGCCCTGGATTTTTGTAGTCGACTCAACCTTGAAGGTAAGCTGGAACAGGTGACAGCAATTGAGGTCCTCTTGTATGGTTCTCTTGCAAAAACTGGGAAAGGTCACGGCACCGACCTTGCAGTCATGATGGGTTTAGAGGGCAATGATCCCGTTACAATTGATACGGCACACATGCGATCACGCATTGCGACCATTGCATCTGCTAAGCAGTTGTCGCTTTTCGGGGGACCAACACTCGCCTTTGATCCAGAACATCAAGTTGCTTTTTTGAGTTCTGAAACACTTCCATACCATCCCAATGGATTGACGTTTTTAGCCACGCTTGCTGATGGAGATTCTCTCGCAGGGACCTATTATTCGATCGGTGGGGGATTCATCGAGCGAGAAGGACAAACAACGGAAACCGCTATTTCAAAAGAACTTCCATTTCCTATTGATACTGCCGCGGATCTGCTGCACTGGTGCATGAAGACCGGAATGCCCATTCATGAAATCGTACTTGAGAACGAGTTGGCATGGCGACCAGAAACTGAAACACTCGCTGGTATCCATGCAATCTGGAATACCATGCAGAATTGCATCTACCAAGGCTGTCACTCTGAAGGGGAGTTGCCGGGGGGACTTCATGTAAGAAGGCGAGCTGCTGATCTCAATCAACGATTAATTAAAGGAAATTCCTATTCAACGTATCAGGAATGGATAGATGTTATTCATCACGGGGGTGCTGATTTTAGCTACACAGTGGATTGGGTTAGCTGTTTTGCTTTGGCTGTCAATGAAGTGAATGCCTCATTTGGAAGAGTAGTAACTGCACCTACCAATGGCGCTGCAGGCGTGATTCCGGCAGTCCTTCAATATTACATCACCTTTTGCAATCAAAACAAGGATAACAAAGTCAATCAGTTCCTACTCACAGCTTCTGCGATTGGAAGCATTTTCAAAAAAGGAGCAACGATATCGGCCGCCATGGGCGGATGTCAAGCCGAAATTGGAGTCTCCAGCGCCATGGCGGCCGGGGCACTATGTGATTGCCTGGGAGGCACACAGCGACAAGCATTGATGGCTGCTGAAATTGCAATGGAACATCATTTGGGTCTCACCTGTGATCCCATCGGTGGGTTAGTGCAAATTCCATGCATCGAACGAAATACCATGGGTGCAATCAAGGCCATCACCGCGGCTCAATTGGCCCTGCAAAGTGCACCCGATTTTGCTAAAGTATCACTTGACTCAGTAATTAGAACAATGTGGGAAACAGCACGTGATATGAGTGAAAAGTATAAAGAAACCTCTGAGGGGGGACTGGCACTTCAAATTCCACTGAGTCTAAGCGAATGTTAATACGCTTTTACAACATTGTACAAGGTGTCCCGTTCTACAGGTTCTCTTCCCACTTGGCGAATCAAGGCCACTAATTCTTCTGTCGACATGGTGGGGTTCTGCTCCTCACTGCCCGCCATTGAATAAATTTTAGTCGAATCGTCTATGGTCCCATCAATGTCATTTACTCCGAAGGATAGGGTCAATTGTGCCTGTTGTCGACCGAGCATGGGCCAATACGCTTTCAGATGAGGAAAGTTATCCATATAGATTCGGCCAACCGCATACACTTTCATGTCTTCGATCATGCTCACTTCATTAATGTGACTCATTTCATTATCGTGATTCCGGAATTTCAACGGAATAAACGTATTGAATCCCTTTGTGATGTCTTGCAAGGACCTCAATCGCTCCATATGATCGATGCGGTGTTCATACTGCTCAACATGTCCGTACAACATAGTCGCATTGCTATGCATACCCAGTTTGTGAGCGGTGGCATGAATATCCAGCCATCCTTCGCCATCGACTTTGTCGGCACAAATCTGATTGCGCACATCTGTGTGAAAAATTTCTGCACCTCCACCCGGTAAGGAATCAAGTCCAGCTTCGTTAAGCAGTTTCATGCCTTCAGAGCGACTCATTTTCGCCTTTCTGAACATGTAGTCCAATTCTACTGCAGTAAAACCTTTCACGTGCAGATCGGGACGATGAGCTTTTATTTTTCGTATCAGATCAGCAAAGAAATGAATATCCATTTTAGGATGAACGCCACCTACAATATGTACTTCTGTGATGGGTTGATCATCGTAGGACTTCACTTTTTCCATCATTTGATCTATACTCAATTCCCAGCCTTCCTCTCGGTTTGAGTAGAGGCGTGAATAGGAACAGAACTTGCAGGAGAAGACACAAACGTTTGTTGGTTCAATGTGAAAATTTCTATTGAAATAGGTGCGGTTGCCGTGTCGTCGCTCTCGGATGAAATTGGCCATCGTTCCAAGTGAGGCTACATCCACTTCTTGATAAAGACGCAGGCCTTCTTCCGGTAGTATGCGTTCACCGGCATCTATCTTTTCGGCAATGAGTTTGGAAAATCCTTTAAATACAGGCAATTCAGCCAATCTTCCCGTTCGTTCCATCGCTGCAATTTTGCGCAAAGTTACAGCAGGAAAATGGTATCACCTATGCAATTGCGCCTGCTATGCAACCGCACATCAGACAGGCTATGGTTCCACCAATCAAGGCTTTAAAGCCCAGCTCAGTTAGATTTTTTCGTTGGGAAGGAGCGAGCTGACTAATTCCGCCGATCTGAATGCCAATCGAGGCCAGGTTGGCGAAGCCGCAAAGTGCATAAGTGGTAATCAGAATGGACCGAGGGTCCGATATCAGACCATCCGCCTTCATTTTGCCAAACGTGATGTAGGCTTGGAATTCGTTTATGATAGTTTTTTCACCTAAAAGTTGTCCCACCGATACCATATCCTGTTGTTGGACCCCAATCAGCCAGGCAATCGGGGCAAATACATAACCAAGAATCATTTGAAAGGAAAGGCTATCGTATCTGCCTTTGCTGAATTCTGCAATCAAGGGATTGAGTCCTACCGCATGACCTATTGAGCCCAAAATCCAATTCATCACATAAACCAGACCAGTGAAGACAATTAAAATCGCACCCACGTTTACAGCTAATTTCAAACCATCTGTCGTACCCAATGAAATAGCATCAAGCGCATTGGTTCCAAATTTTTCATTGGAGATTACAATGTTTCGATCAATCTCTTCTGTTTGCGGAAACAGCAGTTTGGAGCAAACAATGGCAGCTGGTGCACTCATGATGGACTGACTCAATAGATGCAATGCAAAATAATGCTGTTGAGCAGGATCGCTTCCTCCCAAAAATCCAACATAGGCTGCAAGCACCGAGCCTGCTGTATTGGCCATACCTCCCACCATGATGCAGAGGATCTCACTGCGATTCATTTTTTCCAAAAAAGGACGAACCATCAGCGGAGCTTCAGTTTGTCCCAAAAAAATATTTGAAGCAGTAGATACACTTTCCGCACCTGAAACTTTCATCTTGCTGAGCAGGTAAGCAAAGAAGTAAACCACTCTCTGAAGAATTCCAAAGTAATACAGAAGGGAAGAGAGTGCCGCAAAAAATATAATGATGGGTAATGCTTGAATTGCAAAGGTATATCCCCAGCTTCCCGAAGCATCTGCCAGATTGCCAAACATGAACTCAACTCCTTTGTGAGCGAGACCGATGAGTTCTACAAATTTATCGGAAACCCATTGCATGAACATCCGAAAGAAATTGTATTCGCCTTTGTTCAAAACTCCTATGGCAAAACCAATTTGGGCCGTTACCCCGATTGCAACCAACTTCCAATTAATTGCCTTTCTGTTGTTACTTAATGCATAACAGATTCCGATAAGAAAGAACATACCCAGAAGTCCGTGAGCAAGGTGTTCCCAGCGCGTTCCCATTCAGTTTTGGTTTAAGGCAATATACGATTTATCTATTCTTGTTTTCCTAAAAACTTGGCTTTTGTTGCAGTCATAAGTGTAGTGAGATCATCAGATAAATTGAGTCGAATAATAGCTATGCTATAGAATAAAATAAATAGCGTGGACTTGATTCCGGCTCCTGCGTATACATTGTCAATTGGTAATAAAAAAATCAATGGAAAAAGGAGCGCGGCAGCTGCAATCAATGCCTTTAAATTATTTAGATTGAACGGTTGCATGCCATAAATTTTGCGAATAAAAACAAATCGTACTGCGTTGAATGCTAAAATGGAAATTCCACTACCAATCGCCGTGCCCATGATGCCGTAGTTTTTTGTCAGCATATAATTCAGCACAATTGCTAAGGCAACAAATCCCATATTCGTGAGCAAATCAATTTTCCAGTGTTTGGATAATTGAAGAATTTGGGAATTAAGTCCAGTTCCGAGGTCGATCAATTTGCCGATGCCCAGGATGATCATCAGCATGGTAAGTCCCTGGTATCCATTTCCAAGTAGGTGCTGTAATAGTGGGAGGCAACAGATTACGATACCCAAGATGCCTAAGGCTACTATTAACAGATTAAGGGCTGTTTTGCGATAAAGTCGTTCCAGCTTGGCCAGGTCGTTATTTTTCCACGCCAATGCAATCTGGGGTGATGCAGATGCAATTAGGCTGCGCTGGGGGACTTCCATCACCGTAATCAGATAGGTTGCAATCGTGAAAATTGCAGCGTCTGCTAAGCCTCCTTGTGATTGAGATGCAATGATTAACGTGTCATTGGTCTTAGCCAATATGTTTAATACTGCACTAAAAAAGTAAGCGATGCCGTATTTGGCCATAATTGAACCATACCTGCGTGTTGCTTTGCTTGTTTGAAACGACCAACTGAATTCTCCACTTTGCCACACTACCCATGCCATCAAGAAGGCTGAAGGAAAAAACAAAAGTGAGTAGTAAAAAATAAACTCTTCAAAATTGCTGAATGTTCCGGCCACCCATGCTAAAATGAGCGCTAACGTGAGCATTCGAAATAAAAATTCTTTTAAGAAGTTGGCAACAGCGGTTCTGCCCACGATCCAAGCAAATACTTCAAGTATTGAAATCGTAATTAACGAACCTGCAAGCGGTAGTATCAGACTTAGGTGTTCCGATAGCAGGGGAGATCGGAATCCGAACTTTCTCATCGCCCAAGGCTGAATCCAGGGGAAGGCAACTACGGCTATCAAGAATAATGCAGCTCCGGAGAGGACGGTCCAGGTAAACAAGTCATTCTTGTTTTTGGGAAGATGATGTTTGTAAAACGGATAGAACCGCATAGCGACCGGAAGGAGCCCCGCTGCACACACTGTAGAAAGGATCAATGCAATGTCCAGCAGTACCCGAGTTAGTCCAAATTGTTCTGGCGTAAAATAGCGAGGAAAAAGAAACAGCACGTTGAATGCGCCAATAGCAAAACCGGCATAAATAAAGATGGCTGAACGTATGCTCTGTTTCCTAATTGTCCCCATGCGAAAGTGTACACACTAAAATAAGCCTTTTGGAGGGATCTATACAGTTATCCATTCACTTGGTATCAAATCTTCCGTATCGCTTGGTCCTTCGTTGAACCATTTGCTTGGAGCGATCACAGTTTTGTTGGGATTATTCGATAACCAGGCGGTCCACCAACTGAAACTGCTGTTGGCTATGATGTGGTGACTGCATTGTGTCATCGCATGCATGTCTTCAAAGACTGAAAACGTTTCTTTACTGCTGATCAGTTCAAAGGGGTGACCAACATTCAGGTGAGATTCCACCCACTGAGGATCATCGGTAAATACCATAAGATTCACTTGTGCATATTTTTTCTTGAGTACATTCACCGCTGCAGTGTAGTAGGTATTGTCCAACTGATGATAATACCTAGAATAGGGGGGCTTCAGGTAATCTCCTTTGCGGACATGCAGGCTAACCGAATTTGGATCCTGGAGTTTATTTTGAAGCGAATTGGAGAGTGAAAAACGTTTCAACCCTTCGTTGATCAGTTCTTTTAGCTCAACAGCCGATCGCTTGAAATAGTTTTCACTCTGCCAATAACCTTGCAGGTACGCGTTTCCGGCAACCTTTTCTAGTTGAGGATTAAAATGAAAATACCGCTCTTTAAAAAAGGATTTTTTTGAGGCAGGGAGTAATCGTTGTATCAATCTTTCCATCGAGGTAGATGGCACAAACTGCTCAAGTTCTTCGATGGAGCACCAGTTTAATGCAGGAACGAGTTGGTTGATTTCTGCCATTCTTGGTGTGTCACGTTCATCCAGATAAAAATGCAGTTTTAAAGGGACTTGGTTTCGTTTTGCCACTTCATATGCGGCAGCAAACTGAAATAATTGATTGCCCAATCCGCCGGTAATGCGACTAATGATCATGGTGCGGGGAGCGTTGTTTTTTAATCAATACAAAAATTCCACACCCATAGTCTAATCCAAAATTTTGTTTCGCGTCTTCGTCGTTCAACGAAACATTTTGGTGCAGATCACCCTGATCATCCACGTATGCGAATTCTTTTACTTCTAATCCATTTTCATCAAACATCGATTGCAATAGATTTATCGAAAAAACACGATGA
>JAFMES010000082.1 GCA_017856605.1 Chitinophagaceae bacterium | reverse complement strand
AAATCTTTATTCAACCCGAATGGGTATCCTGGGAGAACTTCCGAAACCTCAAATGTTTGCAAAATTAAAACAGGAGATCGCAGAATGGAAAAAAGCCGATAGTACTACTCCTGTCATTCCCGCATTGCACTATATTGTCACAACAGCTCAGGGTTCACCCGGTCCATCCGGCAAGTATCGACTTCGAATGCCGAATGCCCAAATTGATAAAGTTATGACGATGGCGGAAGAAATTGGAGCCATCGTTTTCTTAGATATCCAAGTAGGCTTGAGTAATTTACAGGAAGAGATACCAGTAATTGAAAAATACCTCAAGCTTCCTAATGTTCATTTAGGAATCGATCCGGAATTCTCAATGAAAGGAGGACAGCGACCTGGATCAGTGATAGGGCATTTTGATGCTTCTGACATCAATTTTGCTTCTGAGTACCTATCTAAACTGGTTAAAGCAAACAACCTCCCTCCCAAGGTATTAGTAGTTCACCGCTTTACTCAAGGCATGGTAAAAAATTATAAAGGAATCACTATGCGACCAGAGGTTCAGGTGGTTGTTGATATGGATGGTTGGGGATCTCCTGCTCGAAAGATCAATACGTATAAGCTGTTTGCGTACGGAGAACCCATTCAGTTTACAGGGTTCAAACTTTTTTATAAAAATGATTTGAGGGAAGCGCCTCATCGATTGTTGACCATAAAAGAATTGCTAGCGCTTAAGCCAGCACCTCTCTACATTCAATACCAATAATGTCAATTAAGTCTTCTTCTCCGATAGCATCGCTAATTGAAAAATACAAACTGCTTCCGCACCCCGAAGGCGGGTTTTATAGCCGATCGTATACTTCAGAAAAGCGGCTTGATCCAACTTGCCTCGGCAAAGAGTTCAGTGGAGTAAGACCTTTGGCAACTGCCATTTACTTTTTGATCCCAGAAGGTAAGTTTTCTGCATTTCACCGATTGAAAAATGATGAAGTATGGCATTTTTATAAGGGTGATCCGGTCAGAATTCATACAATTAGTGATGGGGGAGTTTATGCTGATTTTGTTATAGGAGATGATTTACGAAATGATTCAGCCTTTCAATATCTGGTACCAGCAGGAACTTGGATGTCGGCTGAGCTTGTTTCAGCTCAATTTGGTTTCGGATTCGTAGGTTGTACGGTGGCACCCGGATTTGATTTTGAGGATTTGGAAATGGGTGAAAAAGCTAACCTCATCCAACGCTTCCCCGAATACCGGGATCTTTTGAATCGGCTTTGCCTTTAATTTGAGGTTGTCTCAATCAGTAGATAGCTAATGGTAGCAATAAGTAAAATTGCAAGAATCAAAAGTAAAATCCACATGGGAAAATTTACTGGGAACAACTTAAGTGTCTTTTTCTTTTTTAGTTTACTTTTTATAAAGTAATTCAATTCCTGCTTAATGCCTTCAAGATCTTTTTCTGCTTCAATTAGTTGAAACCCCTCAAGGGCATCACTCAGCATGTGGTCATCGATGGATTGTTCTTCCAGATTTCTTTTTTGCTCTGGTGAAAGTCGGTTGTAGAGGTAATCCAGTAGTTGCTTTGTGTTGGTAGCTTCTGATTTCATACTTCTCTGGATTTATTCAGTAATTTAATTTTTAAGTTCCGTTTTCCATTTTGAATATGGCTTTTTACTTCACGGAAACTATATCCTGTTTCTTCCTCTATTTCCTTGTATGATTTTTTCTGAAGATAGAATAATTCAATGCAGAGGCGTTGTTCTTTATTCAATTCTTGCAACGACTCTTTTAAATGCTCTTGGTGTAAAAGAAGCTGATTGATACCGCTTTCTTCATCCTTAAAATCTTCGAGTTCTGGGGGTAAATTCTCAGCATCCAATGAAACGGTTGGTAAGCCGCTTTTGCGAAGTGACATTAAGCAGGCATTTTTAGCCACCGTGTAAAGCCATGCCTTGAAATGGGGGATGGGGTAATTTTTTTCTAACTCAATCAATACTTTTTCAAAGATCTGTTGGGTAACATCCTTGGCATCGGCACTGTTTTTGAGGTATTTCATGCAAACCCCAAATATGGGTATGGTATAGCGTTCCAATAATTGCCCTAGGCAGCGTTCGTCAGCATAGTGATAGTGGCGTAAAATGAGTTCTTCGTCAGAATAATATGTCACTTCGTGCTTCACTTCATCGTTTATCCGATACGAGCAACTTGACCGCAAGAATGATCATTACAACGGCAAAAATTCGTTTTACTATTACTTCATTGAGTCCCAGTGAGAATTTACTTCCCAGGTAGCTGCCTAAAACGAATCCAATGGCCAATAGGCCTGCATACTTGAAATCCACATATCCCTTCTTATAGTAATTGATAACAGCAAAAAGACCTACCGGAAATAGCATCATGGCTAATGAGGTTCCTTGAGCATGATGTTGACTAAGTCCCATTATCAAAACCAGTGCAGGTACGATCAATACTCCACCGCCAATGCCAACCATCCCGCCTAAAAATCCAGCGGCTAGTCCAATGAGGGCAACATATATGATCGTTTCCATGGTTAATGATTTTGGTTGTTCCATTTCGATTATTTTATCAGCATCATTCCCGCGAAGGTCATTAAGCAACCTAAAGTGACTGATGCTAAAATATATACAAATCCGATTGTGACATTGCCGGAACGGAACAGATTTACGTTTTCAACAGCAAAAGCAGAAAATGTTGTAAATCCGCCGCAAAAGCCTACGGTTAAGGTAAGCCTAGTTTGTTCCGATAGTAAATTTAATTTCTGTGAAAGCGTAAAAATAACTCCAATTATAAAGCATCCAATCAGGTTTACTAAAAACGTAGTCCAGGGAAATTTTCCCTGTTGAGACGATGGGACGATGAACGAAAAAAGATAACGGAGCACTCCTCCAGTTCCGCTTCCAATGGCAACCAGAAGTAAATTTTTCCAAATCATTATTCTATTGTCAAATTACCAGAGAATGTATAGCTAAAATCTACTCTCCACTTGCCCTCTGCGCGGATAACTTTTATTTCAGTAGGCTTTTTAGTAAAAGAGTTGGAATAATTGATGATTGAGGTACTGTCATTTACTTGTTCGACTTTATTCACAATGATTGATGCGGAGCGCAGTGACAACAATTCATCTTGCGGTCGCTTTTTCATGTGTTGACTGTATCGCTTAAACAATTCCAGATCCTCTGAGTCGTTACTCAAATACAAGGCAGCTTTTTCATAGTCTCCATCCAATACCGATCGTACAAATTCTCTGCCAGCATCCATAGGATCCTCTGGCTCACTAAACCCTTCGGGTGTTGAACATGCCCAAAGAAAAAATAGGCCTATTGTGGTAAAGAAAATTTGAGAGACTAAATTAGTTCGCATGGTTATCATTTTCTTTATCATAAGCCCGAATGATGGCTTTGACTAATCGGTGACGTACAACGTCTTCTTCATCCAATTCAATGTGTGCGATTCCGTCAATATTTTTAAGGATGCGTCTAGCTTTTTCTAATCCACTTTTTTGATTTTTTGGCAAATCAATTTGACTTAGATCGCCTGTTATGATCGCTTTGGCATTAGAACCAATGCGGGTAAGAAACATCTTGATCTGCAGGTCTGTTGTGTTTTGCGCCTCATCCAAGATGATGAATGCGTTGTCCAGGGTTCTTCCCCTCATATACGCCAGTGGAGCAATTTCAATTACACGCGTGGACATATAATATCCAAGTTTATCGGCCGGTATCATGTCATCCAGGGCGTCATAGAGTGGTCGCAAGTAGGGGTCAATCTTCTCTTTTAAATCTCCTGGTAAAAATCCAAGGCTTTCTCCTGCTTCTACTGCTGGACGGGTCAAGATTATTTTTTTGACCATTTTATTTTTTAAAGCCCTAACTGCTAAGGCAACTGCAGTATAGGTTTTACCGGTTCCTGCGGGTCCTATAGCAAATAAAATATCATTTTTATCTGCTAGGGAAACCATTTTCTTTTGATTCTGGGTTCGCGCCCTTACTGACTTTCCATTAGGGCCAAACACCAAAACATCATTGGGATTCTTTTCAATAAAGTTGTCAATGGCTTCAGCATCATCACCTCCTAAAATCTGTTCAAAATAATTGTGACTCACATTTCCGTTTCGCTCTAAATACTGGACGAGCAGGTCAATTTTTTCTTTTGCCTGTTCGATTTGATCAGGAGCACCACTCAGTTTTATCTGCGTGCCCCTGCTGAGTATTTTTAGGAGTGGGAATCTTTTTTTGAGGAGATCAAGTTTGCCGTTGTTAACACCGAAAAATTCAATCGGATTAATGGATTCAAGGTTGATGATGGCTTCAGTCAATGATACGAATTTAGAGGGTGATGGTTTTCAGTTTACGTTCTATTCAAATTTAGAATTTTGAATCTGAAAAACAATCATTGAACTTATCAACAGGCTGTTAATTAGTTTATCCGTTTTTTAGTTGAGCTATGGTGGATAGAGGATCTGTTGAACCAAAAACGGTATTTCCGGCTACCAAGACGTCAGCTCCTGCTTTCACAATAGATCCGGCATTTTCAAGTGTTACTCCGCCGTCAATTTCAATGAGGGCTGACGCATGTTTTTTAAGGATCATATCCTTTAATCTAGAGATCTTTTCCAAGGTGAGGGGGATGAATTTTTGACCACCAAAGCCTGGATTCACAGACATCAGGCAGAATACATCCGTTTCTTCAATTACCTCTTCGATTGCGGAAAGGGGGGTATGCGGGTTAATGGCAACTCCGGCTTTCATACCCAAGGATCGAATTTGTTGTAGGGTTCTGTGAAGGTGAGTGCTTGCTTCCACGTGCACACTTAATACATCTGCTCCTGCCTCTTTGAATGCCTGGATGTATTTTTCTGGTTCTACGATCATGAGGTGTACATCACATACTTTTTTTGTTGCTTTTCGTATGGCTTGTACGATAGGCAGTCCAAAACTGATGTTGGGTACAAATCTTCCATCCATCACATCCAAGTGGAACCATTCGGCTTCCGATTGATTGATCATGGTGCAAGCTGCTTCGAGTCGTAAAAAATCTGCAGAAAGTAATGAAGGAGCTACAATGGCCATATTATTGGGTTATAGTAGTGAGTAATTTACGATATCCAGCGTTATTCGGATCCAGTCGACATGCCTCCTGTATAAAAGAACTTGCTTTTAATGAATCTGCTTTTTTCAAGTAGCATTGCCCTAGCCAGTAATACACTTCAGGATTTTGCCTGTCCATTTCCATTACTTTATTGAACGCTTCAATGCTGGCTTCAGTTTTATTGAGGTCATGTAGAACAATTCCTCTCTCCATGTGAACGTCGGCATCCATGTGATTGTAATACAGCGAAGAATCCAACTGAGCCAATGCCCATTCTAGTTGCTGGGTATTGATGCCATAAAGACCTTTTATGAAAAACGCATTGGCACGAAAAGAAGGTTCGTGATTGAGGTACAACGAATCGGCTACTTCAAGCGCCTTTGGATCGGATTGATTGGCGAAGTAAAATCCCCACTCCACAAGCTTCTCTGGTTGCCTGAAATCAATGGTGGAGGTTGGTGTTGGGAAATCAGGTTCTTTAATTGAAGGCTCAGTGGTGGAAGCGCAACCGATCAGGCAGAAGGAGAGGATCAAGTTGAAAATCAGTGGTTTAATCCCCTTTTGCATAGGCAAATTTACCACTTTAGTCGTTTTTATTACATTTTGGTGATAAAACTGCATTTCTGTGCGATTAGTTTTGCATATAAATCCTTTAAAATGACGCATTTGTCCTTCTCTCACTTTCTTTCTGCTTTCAGACTTATTTCATTTGTACTAGTTGGTGCATACAGCAGTGCTTTAGCTCAGGATAGTGTTCAGTATGCCAATGAGCCTCATTTCAAGAACATACGACAGTTAACCTTTGGTGGTGATAACGCTGAAGCCTATTTCAGCTTTGATGGTAAGTGGTTAGTATTTCAAAAGACCTATGCCAAGGAAGGAATTCCTTGTGATCAAATCTATGTTGGTAAGATACCAACACGACCCGACGAACAGTTCCAGCCTCGCCTGGTGAGCACCGGAAAGGGTAGAACAACCTGCGGAGCATTTTTAAAAGACAATAAGCATGTTGTGTTTGCTTCAACTCACTTGTCCGACGAGAATTGTCCGCCTGTTCCCGATAGAGCCAAATATGGCAATCGTTACATCTGGCCGCTCTATCCTTCCTATGATATTTTTATTGCAGATTTGAATGGAAACATAACCAAGCAGTTGACCAATCATTCCGGTTACGATGCGGAAGCAACGATCTCGCCCGATGGCAAAACAATGTTGTTTACTTCTACGCGCGATGGCGATATCGATTTATATACAATGGACTTGAAGACAGGGGCCACTAAGCGTATAACCAATCAACTTGGTTACGATGGAGGAGCATGGTACAGTCCCGATGGTAAAAAAATTATTTGGAGAGCATCACGCCCACAAACTCCAGAACAGGTAAAAGAATACAAGGAGTTGCTGGCAGAAAACCTAGTCGCTCCAACTCAAATGGAAGTTTGGATTGCTAACGCAGATGGATCCAATGCCAAGCAAGTAAGTAGTCTTGGTCAAGCAAACTGGGCGCCAGCATACATGCCCGATAGTAAAACAATCATTTTTGCTTCTAATCACGAATACAAACGAGGCTTTCCTTTCAATCTTTATACAATGAACGAAGATGGCTCTGATCTGAAAAAGATCAGTCGCGATAAGGGATTTGACGCCTTCCCCATGTTCAGTGTGGACGGAAAGAAGATAGTTTTTTGTTCCAATCGGAACAATGGCGGTACTCGCGATACCAACATTTTTGTAGCTGACTGGGTAGACTAATTTATTGTGATAGCGGTATTCCGTTGATCCTCTTTAGGAAGTAAAGCTTTTTGTTTTCAAAGTAATCCACGGTCTTTTCGTTAGATCCGCTTGCTCGTGTTGGTTTGAATTGGTAGTCGTTCAATGACTTGAACAATTGGTCAGTAGGATCATCCGTTCTGATCTGACCATGTTTAGAGAAAAGCGATGCAAAGTAATAGGTGAGTTCAAATCCCTTGTATACTGATGGAGAAGCCTTTATGTAGGTATTAGATCTAAAAATATCATCTACGTTTTTGACCCAGGAATTATTTTGAGGCAAATAAAAAGGGGATGTGTACCAAAGCGAGATGGGGTAGTAATTAGCCTTTTGCAGTTCTTTATTGTTTTCCATTCCGGGGAGTACTATGAATTGAATGATTGCTTTTTTAGGATAAGCCAGGATAGCCTTTGCAACTGCAAGTGAAAACTCTTCATCCAGGGTGCCAGACACAATGAGGTTCATACGGGTTGTGTCTACCAGGGATGGCAACAAGGTTGAAACTGTGGCAAGTTCTGTTGTATAAGTTCTAAAATTCAATTTATTGTTAGGCTCATTTGATTGCGTGGCTTGAAATAGGGATTCAAGCAATTCATCTGTGGCGTCTTTGCGCTTCATCCAAATACCATTGGCTTGCGGCCATTTGGATTTGAGTTGTGTGTAGAGGAAATCGATGTGTGTTGAAATGCGGGGGTTAGCCATGTAGACATAAGGATTATTCCTGATGCCTCTATCATTCGGGTAGGTGGCATTGATTATTGGTTTTTTGAGATCTAATGCAACTTCGGCAAGTTGTTGCATTTCAATTCCAGGTACTTGTGCAATCACAATATCTGCGTATTCAATAGCATTCTTGGCGTTTGCAGAAGTAGGACTTCCATATTTGCTTTGAATATCGAGGACACGCAGACCCACTGAAATACCATTTTTATTCAATGAATCAATGGCCATCGTCGCCCCTTCATAAAATTCTAAACCCGTTATGGATTGTTTGGGGAATTCTTTTCCTTTTTTTGGCTGACCGGTTGAATCAAATGTTTCATCGAGGTACAACGATGTAAATAAAGCAATTTGAATTCGTTTTTTTTGAGCGAATCCCAGTTGGGTGCTGCACACAAGCGTACCAACCATTGCGGTTAGCAGGAAGTACTTCATTCCATGAATTTACTTGATTATTCCCACTCTATGGTAGCAGGAGGTTTGCTGGAGATGTCGTAAACAACCCGATTGATGCCGCGTACTTGGTTAATGATACGATTTGATACTTCTCCTAGGAAAGTGTAGGGAAGATGTGCCCAGTCGGCTGTCATACCATCTACTGAAGTAACAGCTCTCAATGCTACGGTGAATTCGTAGGTGCGTTCGTCACCCATGACTCCTACGGATTTTACTGGAAGCAGAATGGCGCCAGCCTGCCAAACGCTATCGTAGAGACCATGCTCTTTGAGGGAATGGATATAAATATGGTCAGCCTCTTGTAAGAGACGGACTTTTTCTTCGGTGATTTCACCCAGGATTCGTATTGCTAATCCAGGACCAGGGAAGGGATGCCTAAACAACAGATCTTTTGGGATGCCGAGTTCTAGTCCCACTTTTCTCACTTCATCTTTGAATAAGAAACGCAGCGGTTCTATCAGATCCAATTTCATTGTATCGGGCAGTCCACCTACATTATGATGCGATTTTATAGTAACAGAAGGTCCATGGACTGAAACGCTTTCAATCACATCCGGATAAATCGTTCCTTGTCCCAAAAACGAAATATCGGTTAACGCATGCGCCTCTGTATCAAAAACGTCAATGAAGGTTTTTCCAATGGCCTTGCGTTTTTCTTCTGGGTTGGTTAAGCCCGCGAGTGCATGGTAAAAAAGATTTCGGGCGTCAACTCCTTTAACGTTAAGTTCAAGTTGTTCGTAGGTTTTCAAAACTCCCTCGAATTCATTTTTTCTCAATACCCCATTGTCTACA
>JAFMES010000081.1 GCA_017856605.1 Chitinophagaceae bacterium | reverse complement strand
TGCCATTCGAACCAGCTTCAATATTGGTGAGAACGAAGTAAAAGAATTGATGCCCGGTGAAGCCCTGATCGTAAAAAGTGATGGTACCTGGAAAATTGAACAGATACTGGAACCCAAAGAGCGCAGGGCTTGTAGTTTTGAACGGATCTATTTCTCAAGGGGAAGTGATGAAAAAATCTATCGGGAACGGATCAACCTGGGATACCGACTGAGCAATAATGTACTTAAGGCAATCAATAACGACTTAAAGCATACCATCTTTTCGTTTATTCCTAATACCGCAGAAGTTGCTTTCTACGGCTTGTTGAAAGGAATGGAGGATTTTCTCAATGCCATAAAAGTGCAACGCATCATGGCATGGGAAAAAGATTTTGATGAAGAGAAGTTGAGTGAGATGATCAATCGCAAGATTCGGGTAGAAAAGGTAGCCATTAAAGATGTGAAGATGCGTACGTTCATCACCGAGGATGCCAATCGTTCTGAAATGGTGCAGCACGTTTACGACGTAACCTATGGTACCGTGCAGAAAGACGTTGACACGTTGGTGGTCATTGACGACTCCATCGTTCGTGGTACAACGCTGAAAGAAAGCATCGTACGAATGCTCTCGCGTCTCTCACCCAAGAAAATCATCATTGTCTCATCTGCCCCTCAGATCCGGTATCCGGATTGTTATGGTATCGACATGAGTAAGATGGGCGATTTCATTGCATTCAAAGCGGCACTAGCGTTATTGGAAGACAGGGGACAGTCCTCCCTCTTGCAGGACCTGTACAAAGAATGCAAAGAGTTGCAACGTAACAATCAGTTGCAAAAAGAAAATATTGTTCGTAAAGTATATGCGCAGTTCACTCCACAAGAGGTCTCTGCAAAAATTGCTCAACTGATCACTCCATCCGAAGTAACGATTCCCGTAGAAGTCATTTATCAGACCATTGAGGATTTACATGGAGCGTGTCCTAATAATTTAGGCGACTGGTACTTTACTGGAAATTACCCAACCCCTGGAGGAAATCGGGTAGTCAATAAGGCGTTCATCAACTACATGGAAGGAAAAGATGTAAGAGGATATTGAGTCCCCTTACATCTTCAGAATTATTTCAAGCCGTACTTGTGCTTATAGCGCTCGTAGAGTTGCTTGTGTTTGTCGGTTAAACTAACAATCCGACCTTGGATCATCACCAGCGAGATATTGCTGCTGCGCATATCGAGGATATCGCCTTCACTGATAACAATGTTTCCGTCTTTTCCGGTTTCAATCGATCCGGTACGATCTGCAATGCCCAGTATTTTTGCAGCGTTAAGCGTAATCGCTGATAAGGCTTCTTCTTTTGAAAGTCCATATGCTGCTGCCGTTCCTGCGTTGAACGGTAAATTTTTACCACGGTGTTGACCATCTTCATCGTTGATTGCAAAGAGTACACCGGCTTTTTGTAATTGAGCAGGAAGCGCATAGGGTTGATCAACCCCATCGTCAGCCAACGTGGGTAAGGCATGCATTTGACTTAAGATGACCGGGATGCCGTTCTTCTTCAACAAGTCAGCAACCTGATACGATTCACCGGCTCCTACAAGAACAATATCAAACCCAAACTCATTTTTGAAATCAATCGCTGCAAGAATTTCGCGGACTACATCGCAATGGATATAGAGTTTTTGTTTTTTACTGAACAATCCGCTTACCGCTTCAAGCTTCAAATTTTTGTTTTCGTGTTGAGGTTGTGCGAGGTAGGCTTTTGCTTCACGGAAGAATGATTTAATTTCTTCGATTTGCTCCAAACCTCTTTTAATTGGATCTTGTTGAGGGCCTTGCTGTCCACCTAAGAAAGCTGCAAAACGATTTGGACGAGAAAATAAGGCAGGCATATTCAGGTGCATGCCATTGTCTGTTGCATATGCCGCATCTTCCCAGTTCCAGGCATCCAATTGAACTACGGAGGAAGATCCACTGATGGTGCCTCCTGCAGGAACAATATTGGCATGGGTGATGCCATTTGATTTGAGGGTGTTGATCACCTTTGAATCCGTGTTATAGGCGACAAGCGAGCGAATCGAAGTATTATATTCTCCGATTTCTGTTGCATCTGCTGTGGCACGCACGCTGTTGATCTCAATTAATCCCAAATTTGAATTGGAAAGAATGAGACCCGGATATACGTGTTTGCCTTTGGCATCCACAACGGTTGCACCAGCTGGGGCACTGAGGTTGGATCCGACAGCTGCGATCTTTCCATCGCGCACTTCTACCGATGTGCTGTTCAATACCGTACCATTGCCCACGTGTACGGTTGCGTTCATGATGAAAATGGGACCTTCTTGTTTGTGTGCAGGATAAACAGTTTCTTGTGCATACCCGGTGAAGGTGATTCCCAGAACGAATAAACTATAGAGTATCTTTTTCATTTCAGTTCGTTTGAGGTTTAATCTTGTTCGATGGTGAGGATTCCGTGACTGTGATCGTGATCACCGCAATTCAGCAATATCGAATAGCTGGGCATTGCTGGCATGGTGGGACCACCTGCTCTTTTTTCACCATTCATCTTTTGTATCAAGCGATTACGCTCTGCTACCAACTCTTTTCTCATCTTGGCATCTTTTTCGCGATCAAAATACACGATGCCATCAACTACGGTTTTTTCTGCTTTTGCATAAATGCTGAGTGGATTATCGCTCCACAATACCAAATCAGCATCTTTTCCGGCTTTGATGCTGCCCACGCGGGCATCAACGTGCAGCATTTTTGCAGGATTGAGGGTAACCATTTTCAATGCATCTTCTTCTGACATACCGCCGTATTTGATGCTTTTGGCAGCTTCCTGATTCAAGCGTCTAGCCATTTCTGCGTCATCGGAGTTGATAGCAACATTAAGTCCTACACGATGCATGATGCTTGCGCCGTAGGGAATGGCATCTACCACTTCCATCTTATAGTTCCACCAATCGGAGAACGTTGATGCAGCAGCGCCATGCGCTTTCATTTTATCCGCTACTTTATATCCTTCCAGAATATGGGTGAATGTATTGAATTGTACACCTACTTTCTCACCAACCTTCATGGCTGCATTGATTTCGCTTTGAACATAGGAGTGGCAGGTGATGAACCGTTTTTTGTTCATGATCTCTACGAGTGCCTCCAGTTCAAGGTCGCGACGCACCGTGGTATAGGGATCAACAGCAGGAGCTGCTTGCTTTTTTCCTTTTGCAGTAGTAATAGGAGCAGGAGTTGAAGCAGCAGCAAGTGACTTTTCATAATCCTTAGCACGAGTGAATGCATCTTCCAGTACTTGTTCAACACCCATGCGCGTATCCGGGAAACGGTTATTGCCTAATGGCATCGAAGAACGTTTTACGTTTTCTCCGAGTGCAAACTTGATGAATCCATCTGCACCTTCGAATTTTAACTGGTCGTCATTCGCGCCCCAGCGTAATTTGATCAGCTGAGTTTGTCCCCCAATGGTATTTGCACTTCCGTGTAAGATATGCGAAGAGGTAACGCCGCCACTCAGTTGACGATAGATATTGATGTCATCTGGATTGAGGTTATCAGCGATACGTACTTCAGATGTAACGGATTGTCCGCCTTCATTGATGGATGCAGCGGCGATGTGCGAGTGCTCATCGATGATGCCTGCAGTCAGGTGTTTACCCGTGGCATCAACAAGTGTAGCCGTACTGTCGTTTAATCCTTTTCCAATTTGTACAATTTTACCCGCTTTGATCAGCACATCGGTATTCTCCAGTTTTCCCTCCGTCTCATTGGTCCATACGGTTGCATTGCGAAATAGGATTGTTTCTTGTTTGGGGGCTTCACTCCAACCAAATGGTGTGAATGGGTAGGTTACTGATCCTATTCGGTTGTTGCCTTCTCTTTTTCGAGCATTGGCAGTATCGGATTTTGCTTCAGCTACAATGGCTGATTGAAAGTTAGCCGACCATGTGAACTTATTTCCTTCGAGGTCTTCACCGTATCCGTTCCAGGTTCCGTTGTTATCCATACCGCTCAAACGGATCATATTGCGCGATTTCTTTTCAGGTGCAAAACTCAGCTTTACGAGTTTGCCATCGAATGTAAATTTAGCCGTCACGGTATCGGTACCGATTACATTTACGGAAGCAGCTGACTTAACTTGTACGGTATAATTTTTTGCTCCTTTACTTCCCTGGAGCGTGAGTGCATAATTGCCGGTAAACTCTTTCCATTTATCGGACTTCACTGCATAGCGCTCACCTTGAATCCAGTTTTCAACCAATGCAGTTTTTTCATTGAAAACGTTACCGGTGGTGATCAGGAAGTTGGCTACTTTTCCTTCATCAAGTGTTCCAATCATGTTGGAAACGCCCAACGTTTTTGCTGGTGTTGTGGTCAATGCTTCTAGGGCTTTCTTCTCTGAAAGTCCGTTTTCAATTGCCTTTCTGAGATTGGCCATGAAGGCAGATGGAGAGCGAAGATCAGCCGTAGTCAAGCAAAATTCAATACCTGCTTTTTCTAGAGCTGCCGCATTGCCTGGAGCAAGCTCCCAATGCTTCATATCTGAAACCGAAACAAATCGCGCATCATTGGGATCTTCCACGTCCATTGCCGCTGGGAAATTCAGTGGGACAATCAGCGTTGATTTGGTTGCAGCAATTTCTTTTACCCGCTGGTATTCATTACCGCTGGTTTTGATGATGTATTGTACACCAAACTCATCGCCAATGCGATCGGCTCGAAGTACATTCCATTTATCGTTTGCTTCAAAGATCTGAGGCAGTGATTGGATGTTGTTCCATGCAATGAGACTCAAGTTGACGCCTTCTTGACTGGGATTATTTTTATACCATTTTGCATCGAGGTAGGTCTGGCGCAACAATGAAATATTTCCCATCATGGAAGATGGATAGGATTGTTGTGACGAACCCTTATTGAGCGAATAATGCGCCGATGCTTTTTCTTTCAGAATGACGAGGTTTTCTTTTTTGTTGGCGAGTGATACCAGGGTGCCTGTCCCTCTTGCTATACCGTCGCGTTGATGCGCAAGTACAGCACCAAAGCCCGCTTCACGCATGGGCTTCGCTTTATTATCATCGGTAACAAACAATTTTGCTCCTTCAGCATCTGCGCGGATGGCCTGATTCCATCCAAATGCTCCCTTCGTATTGGAAGTCAATTGTGCAGGCATCAGAAAGTTACGCATCCCGCCACCGCCGCCTTGCTGTGCACTGACAATACCATAATCGCCATACACATCAATGAATGAAGGATAAATGAATTTTCCACTGCAATCGATTACAACAGCATCAGCTGGAATGTTAACCGATGTGCCGATGGCCAAGATCTTGCCATCTCTAACAAGCAAGGTGGCATTGCTGATCTGGTCTTGTGGACTCTTTACGATTGTTGCATTTTTAAACGCATAGGTGATCTCTCTTTCATCGGCCACATCATTGAGAGGGAATGTGGACTGTGAAAAAAGAGATGTACTCAGGCATCCAAACAGGATGGCCAAACAGAGTTTTCTCATGATCATTCAGTTTCGTTTTTGGAAGTGTTCAAGATAAGTAAAATCCGCTCAACCTCGGACACCTATTGGGTGCTGAATTCATCTAAAACCTTCTGGTAGTCAGCATAATTCAGAAAAGGCGGGGCGCAGGTCGATGAGAGGCAATCGGTTATGGCAGTCGACAGATTGAATGCCGATTGTTCCTGGGTCAGGAACCAGCCTTTTTGGAAAACATGTTGAGCGATGAGCTCCTGTTCCGTTTGCCCGGGGGTGGGGATCAATACTGCCTTTTTTCCCATTCGGATGAGGTCCATTACCGATGAGTAACCGGACCTGCAAATGACCATTTGAGAAATTGCTATCTCCCTTGCCAGCTCATGTGCATTCAGGTGGTTGATAAATCGGATACGGGATTGTGGCGGCAACAGCACATCTTTTTGTGGAAGTCCCCGAACAATTAAGAATCGATAGGGGAGCTCGCGGGCTTGAGCAATGATGCGCTCTTCGAGTAAGGTACGCTGGGGTTCCGGTCCGGATAAGGTGATCACTATTTGATCACTTGATGGTAATGCAAAGGGATGAAGTCGGGATAGCGGCCCAATGTACCGCGCGTTTGATGGAAGCTGTTCAGGGTGTGAAAGTCGACCAGCTATGCCGAGCCCTTGTTCTACATCGGGTATCCAGCATTGTTGAAACCTGCGAATGTACCTGTTGGTGAATGCATTGACTACCTGATCGGCCAGAGTCCCCCAGCCGGTGTAGATCCGCAGTTGATGGGTTAGGATTACACTGGGTACAGTACTGTGATAGAGACCATAACGGTTGTCGCTGATGATGAGGTCGAAGGTTCGCTGTTTCATCAGTCGCTTTAACCAACGCTGTTCTTGAGCGATAACCCATGCTAATTTGGGGGTTTGTGCCACCATCCAGAGCGTGAACCAGGTCCTTGAGCGAGGGTAGTTGACCCGGTATCCTTTAAGGTGCAGGAATTCCAATTCTGGAAATTCCTCTTTTAACAGTGCCAGTGATGGACCCTCACCCGCCACAGTAACATGCCAGCCCTTCTCCAGCATGCTGGTGATGAGCGGGATGCAACGGGTAGCGTGACCCAATCCCCAATCCAAAGGCGCCAATAGGACTTTCACTGTTAAAAGTTAAAGTGATATTATTTATGAAAGTATAATAATTATAAAAAAAACTTATTTTAGCGTGAGTATGAAAAACAAAAGAGTAGGTATTTTACTGCTCGCATTCCTAGTCACGTTATTATCCAATAGCCTTTCGGGTTGCAATGTCGTTAAAAAAAACAGTTGCAATTGTCCCAGTAAAAAAGGAATGGTTGGATATTGAAATGAAAAAACTAACACGAGATCTGATCTTGCTCCGAAAGGATGTTGAAGTGGATGAGCTTTACCTCAAACGGGAGGTTGAACGTTTAGATACTATTCTGCAGCCGGTTGAAACTACAGCGGCACTCTGTGCTTCGTATGAATTAGTTGATCTGAATCGATTCAAGGTTGTGCATCAGCATGCTGCCATTGCAAAAGTGTTGCGCCCTGGGGGACTAAAACCCTTCCAGTTCCTGGTGAACAGAAACTGAAAGGGCTGTTTTATTTCTTCATTTAATTTCTTCCTCCAAACGGATCGAGCTTACTGCTCTTTACTTGCTCAGTGTAATTTTTCCACGCACCGTCTTTAAGGGCGTTCACACGATCGACTGCCTCTTTGATCAGACCAGCTGCTCGCTTCACCAATTCTTTTTCCTGATCACCAGGTTCAATTGGCTTGGAAGCTATTGATTGATTGGCCTGTTGGTATTGATTCATCACTGTGATCTGTGGAACTTGTCCATATCCTTGTTTGGTCTGTTGTTTTCCGGAAATGAACTCTCTTATTTTCTTGATTTCATCGGTCAGTTTTTTGCTGGATCGCTTGAGTGAATCAACTTCCTTCCCACGCATGTCATTGATATAGGCATCAACTTGCTTGATATCTTCTTCGGCTTTTGTGAGGAAGTCCATTGCCTCAATCAATTGATCTCCACTTTTTTTCAACTCAGCACGCAATGCAGCTTGAGCTTGTTTGATGGCATTGCGATTACCGAGTCGTGGATCATCAATGACCGTCACCATAGTAGAATCTTTTTGATCACGGTAGTTCATAACCACTTTATACGTTCCGGGAAGAACAGGTTGGCCAGGAGGTTCGTTGCCGCCTCTGCCTCCGCCACCACGACGACCACCGCCGCCGCCACCGCCGGGACCTCCTCCAGCGCCCGGCATGCGGTATCCACGCTCTTCCATACCCCAGGTGCGTTTATTGAATCCGGAATCTGCAGGCCATTTGAGATTGCGGATCACCTCATTGTTGGCATTGAAAATCTGAATTGCTACCGTATCTTTTTTGGTTTTTGAAGTATCGGAAACCGGCTTGATGTAATACGAAATAGGTGCGCCAGTGGATCGGTTGTCCGCATCCCAAATTCCCCACGTACTCCACTCGTATCCCGGTGCATTTCTGATCTGTGCTTGTACTGCTGTGGGCGCTTCAAATGCGGTGAGTGGTTTTGTGATCTCGCCTTTATTTGCTGCAATTTTGCGAAGGGGACGAATATCATCGAGTACCCAGAGTGCGCGACCAAATGTTGCGATCACCAGATCCGCTTCACGCTCTTGAATGGCAAGATCGTATGTCGATACACTGGGATAGCCATTTTTCCACTGCTGAAAACTGACTCCGTTGTCAAAACTCACCCATAATCCATGTTCGGTTCCAGCAAAAATCAAATTGGGTTCAGTAGGATCTTGTAATACACATAGTGCATATCCTACTGCCTTCTTCTCGTCGATTAAGCGGGTCCATGTTTTTCCAAAATCCGTTGTTCTAAAAATATATGGTTTAAAGTCTCCTCTCCTGTAATCGTTTGCCACAACGAATGCTTCGCCAGCATTGAAGCGGGAAGCTTGTATTTGCGGAATCCATGCACCAACCGGCATTCCTGGAATTTTTCCTCGGAAGTTGGTCCACGTTTTGCCACCATCACGTGTTACCTGTACGTTACCATCATCGGTGCCAACCCAAATCACGTTGTTGTCTTTTGCTGAAGGCGCGATGGTGATGATGGTACAAAAATTTTCTGCACCGGTGATGTCAATTGATAATCCACCGTTTGTGCTTTGATCGATTTTTGCACTGTCGTTGGTGGTAAGGTCGGGGGAAATAATTTCCCAGGAAGTTCCTTTGTTGGTTGAGCGATGCAGGTATTGACTGCCAAAATAAATCGTGCTGTTGTTGAAAGGATCTTGCGCGATTCCGGCATTCCAGTTAAAGCGCAATTGAGTTTTGAGATCTGGAGGAGTGGGTTTGATGTACCAGCGTTCGCCTGTT
>JAFMES010000080.1 GCA_017856605.1 Chitinophagaceae bacterium | reverse complement strand
TAAAATGGCTTTTACATTAGGGTCTTTCAAAATGATTTTGAAACCAGCTTCAACAGTTTGCGCATTGGCGGTTCCTCCAACATCTAAAAAGTTGGCAGGTTCTCCACCGCTTAATTTGATCATATCCATCGTGGCCATGGCCAATCCGGCTCCATTTACCATGCATCCTACGTTGCCATCGAGTTTCACAAAATTGAGATTGTACTTTCCGGCTTCAACCTCAGTTGGATCTTCTTCAGTCAGGTCACGCAGTGCAGCCAAATCAGGATGACGCCCCAAAGCGTTTTCGTCTAGATTCATTTTGCAGTCGACTGCAATGATTTTATCGTCTGCTGCCTTGAATAACGGATTGATCTCAAGCATGGAGCAATCCAGTCCCACATAGGCATTGTATAAATGGGTAACAAATTTGACCATGTTCTTGAATGCCTCACCCGATAACCCAAGATTGAACGCAATCTTTCTGGCCTGAAAGGGTAGTAACCCGCCTCCTGGATGCACCCACTCCCTAAAAATTTTCTCTGGAGTATCATGAGCCACATCTTCAATGTTCATTCCGCCCTCAGTAGAATACATGATAACATTCTGTCCTTTACTCCTGTCCAGCAGGATAGAGAGGTAAAACTCTTTACGTTCTGAAGGGCCATCGTAATACATGTCTTGCGCAACAAGAATTTTGTTGACGAGTTTTCCAGTTGGGCCTGTTTGCAACGTAACCAGTGTGCCACCTAGAATTTTTTGCGCGAACTCTTTAATGTCCTCAGCGCTTTTACCCACTTTTACACCGTTGATACCAGTTTCTTTCACAGTTCCTTTTCCTCTTCCACCAGCATGGATTTGTGCTTTTACGACAGCAAACTTGCTTCCGGATTTTTCCTTAATTGCCTCATAGGCGGAAAGCGCCTCTTCTACAGTAGAACAGGCCTTTCCTTCCTGAACAGGGACGTGGTATCGTTGAAGTAATTCTTTAGCTTGGTATTCGTGGAGGTTCATTCGTTAAAAAGTTTGCGCAAATATACTACAGCACCGCCAATCAATGTTGGTTTTCAGGGCGCAGACTTCTCACCGTTTTACCTGCTTGCCACATTTCGCTATCCCTCAATTCTTTTAACTCCACTTCCAGCTTTTCGCGGTAGTCCGGTTGGGAATTGGAGTCAATGCTGCGCTGACTTTCCTTGCCTGCAGCAACGCTGTCGTAGAGTTCATTGAAAACGGGCATGGTGGCATCGCGGAACTTTTTCCACCAATCCAGCGCTCCTCTTTGAGCGGTAGTGGAGCAATTGGCATACATCCAGTCCATTCCGTTTTCTGCAACCAATGGCATGAGTGATTGCGTCAATTCTTCTACCGTTTCATTGAATGCTTCAGAAGGGGAGTGGCCTCGTTCGCGGAGGACTTGATATTGCGCTGCAAAAATTCCCTGAATCGCACCCATAAGGGTTCCCCGCTCACCGGTGAGATCACTGTATACTTCTTTCTTGAAATCGGTCTCAAAAAGGTAACCACTGCCAATCGCAATTCCCAATGCAACTACTCGCTCTTTAGCGCGACCAGTGGCGTCCTGAAAAATAGCAAAGCTGGAATTAAGACCCCTGCCTTGCAAAAACATTCTTCTCAGCGAAGTACCCGATCCTTTGGGTGCCACTAGAAAAACGTCTACATCCGCAGGTGGGACAATACCGGTTTGATGGTTATAGGTTATGCCAAAACCATGAGAAAAATACAGTGCTTTCCCAGGTGTCAGGTATTTTTTTACGGTAGGCCATAATTGAATTTGGGCAGCATCAGAGAGCAAATAGCAAATGATGGTTCCCCTTTGAAGCGCCTCTTCAATTTCAAACAACGTTTCGCCGGGTACAAATCCATCAGAAACGGCCTTGTCCCAAGTCTTTGAATTCTTGCGTTGTCCGATGATTACATTGATCCCGTTTTCTTTTTGGTTCAATGCCTGACCAGGTCCTTGTACGCCATAGCCAATAACGGCAACTACTTCATTCTTTAGTACTTCCTGCGCTTTTGCTAATGGGAATTCATCACGAGTGACCACATTTTCCAAGCTTCCTCCAAAATTTAATTGTGCCATAAACTTGATTTGTTTTTTGTATTGTTTTAATGATTATACGATGCTTGAGTTTGCTTCTTCCTCTGAAATTGGATCTTCCGGCGCCAAGGGTACAGGTTCCGTCTGTTCAAATTCTTTAAGCTTTTCATGAAAGCCTTTGCTGTCTTTAATGATTGCTACGCGCGCACTGCGGACAAACTCTATGAGTCCGTAGGGAGCCAGAACTTCAATCAATTTGTCGGTTTCTTCTCGATGGCCTGTAGTTTCAAAAATGGTAAAGTCCTTTCGAATAGCTACCACTCTTGCGCCGTACTCTCTGAGCAGACGTTCAACTTTTACTTTTTCGGCTATTATTTCTGTAGGAACTTTGTACAAGGCAAGCTCTTGCCAGATGATGTTATCGTTTGTATTGAAATACACCTTTAGCACATCAACCTGTTTCTCGATTTGTCGTACTACTTTTTTCACCATCACTTCCGTCTCGTGAATTACAATGTTGAATCGGTGAATACCCTCCACTTCAGAAGGTGATGTGTTGAGGCTCTCAATATTTATTTTTCTTCGAGAGAAAATGATGGCTATGCGGTTGAGAAGACCCACCTGATTTTCCGCATAGACCATTAAAGTATATTCTTGTTTCATGTTCATTATTTTAAGCGCACCTCGCTAACGCCGCATCCCTGAGGAACCATCGGAAAAACATTGTTTTCTTTTCCAACATGCACTTCGAGCAGATAGGGTCCTTTGTGGTGAAGCATGGTTGTGAGAGCAGAAACGAGGTTCTCTCTTTTTGCAACAGAGTTTCCTTCTATGCGATATCCTTTTGCCACTGTTACGTAATCGGGACTATCTATGTCTACAAATGAATATCGTCGTTCGTGGAATAACTGTTGCCATTGCCGCACCATCCCAAGGAAGTGATTATTCAAAATCAAGATCTTGATATCAATATTATTCTGCATGATGGTCCCCAATTCCTGAATCGTCATTTGAATGCCTCCGTCTCCGATTATGGCAACTACCGTACGATCTGGTGCGCCATACTTTGCCCCCATGGCAGCAGGTAATGCAAACCCCATGGTACCAAGACCGCCTGAAGTGATGTTGCTTTTACTTTCTGTGAACTTCGCATAACGACAAGCAACCATCTGGTGTTGCCCCACATCGGTTACAATGATTGCATCTCCTCCCGTGATCTGATTCATTTGATGAATCACTTCACCCATTGTCATGATTTCCGCTGTCGGGTTGAGTTCATTTTCGATTACTGCTTCAATTTCCTTATCCATGCATTCACTGAAACGAGCTCTCCAGCTGGTGTATTCTTTTTTATCCAATAATGCAGTGATCAACGGCAATGTCTCTTTGCAATCTCCCCAAACAGGAACATCGGCCTTGATGTTTTTGTCAATCTCCGCCGGATCGATGTCCAAATGAATGACTTTGGCTTGTTTTGCATAGCGGTCAAGTCGACCTGTAACGCGATCGTCAAACCGCATCCCGACTGCTATCAGCACATCGCATTCGTTGGTGAGTACATTGGGACCATAATTTCCATGCATGCCCAGCATTCCCACATTGAGCGGATGATCTGTTTCCAACGCACTGAGTCCCAATATGGTCCAAGCCGCAGGTAAACCACCTTGCTCAATAAAATTTTTGAATTCTTTTTCAGCTTTTCCAAGAATAACGCCTTGTCCAAAAATTACCAATGGTCGCTCTGCTTTATTTATCATGGCAGCTGCTGCCTGAATGTATTCATTGCGAACGATGGGCTTGGGACGATAGCTACGGATATGTGTGCATTTTTCGTAGCCCTTGTAGTTGAATTTCTGGATCTGCGCATTCTTTGTTATATCAATCAGTACCGGTCCCGGCCTACCGCTACCCGCTATGTAATAGGCCTTGGCCAGAATGGCAGGGATCTCATTGGCGTCAGTTACTTGATAGTTCCACTTGGTCACCGGTGTGGTGATATTGATTACGTCGGTCTCCTGAAACGCATCAGTCCCCAATAAGTGGGCAAAAACCTGACCAGTAATGCACACCAGGGGAGTAGAGTCGATCAGTGCATCTGCCAGTCCTGTTACCAAATTAGTAGCTCCTGGTCCACTGGTTGCAAAAACAGTTCCAACCTTTCCTGAAGAACGAGCATAGCCTTGTGCGGCATGAATACCTCCTTGTTCGTGACGAACAAGCACGTGCTCCAATTGATCACGGTAATCATACAACGCATCATAAATTGGCATAATTGCACCACCGGGATATCCAAAAATGGTTTCCACTCCTTCTGCCACGAGTGCTTTCATGACTGCTTCACTTCCGGAGATTTCAATTTCTTGTTCCACAGAGGTGTTTACTTTTTTGAGTGTTTCTGTTTGCATAACTAATTATTTATCGGTGATACAACCTTCTGCTGCAGTTGTCACGTATTTCGCGTATTTATAAAGAATACCTTTTTTGGCTGCAAGTGGGGGTTGTTTCCAATTTGATTTTCGATGTGCAAGGGTTGCATCATCGATCAATACATTCATGGTGTTATTGACGGCATCAATCTCAATGGTATCGTTTTCTTCAATGATGGCCAGATTTCCTCCATCGAACGCCTCAGGCGTAATGTGACCAACAACAAAACCGTGCGTACCTCCACTGAATCGACCATCAGTGATCAGCGCCACATCTTTGCCCAACCCTGCACCAATGATTGCTGAAGTTGGCTTGAGCATTTCAGGCATGCCGGGAGCTCCCCGTGGGCCAACATAACGTATCACCACAACATCTCCTTTTTTTACTCTTCCACTGCTGATGCCTTCAATGAGCTCTTTTTCACCATTGAAAACCCGCGCGGGACCAATGAAGCGTTCGCCCTCTTTGCCACTGATCTTAGCCACACTGCCGCCTTGAGCGATATTGCCATAGAGGATTTGAAGGTGGCCGGTAACTTTTATGGGATGTTCAATGGGACGAATGATGTCTTGTTTGTTGAAATCGATATCCGGAATCGAAGCAAGGTTCTCGGCAACAGTTTTGCCGGTCACAGTCAAGCAAGAGCCATCGATTAGGCCTTTTTGCATCAAGTACTTCATGACAAGGGGGACTCCTCCGATCTTGTGTAAGTCTTCCATCAGGTATTTACCTGAAGGTTTAAAGTCGGCAATTACAGGAACTCGATTACTCGTGGATTGCACGTCGTCCTGGGTTAATGCTATTCCAACACTATGCGCCATCGCAATCATATGAAGTACGGCGTTGGTAGAACCTCCCATCGCTACTATAACAGCAAGAGCATTATCAAATGCCTTTCTGGTCATAATATCAGATGGTTTAATGTCTCGCTCTAGTAAAATGCGAATAGCCTTACCCGCTTGTACACATTCTTTTTTCTTTTCTTCACTGAGAGCAGGATTTGAAGATGAATACGGCAGACTCATTCCTAAAGCTTCGATAGCTGAAGCCATGGTATTTGCAGTATACATTCCTCCACATGCGCCTGCGCCTGGACACGAATGCATTACGATTCCTTTGAAGTCCGCTTCATCCAATTGTCCCGCGATCTTTTTGCCTAATGCTTCAAAAGCAGAAACGATATTGAGGTCTTCTCCTTTGTAATGACCAGGAGCAATGGTTCCGCCATATACCATAATGGAAGGTCTGTTCAATCTGCCCATCGCCATAATCGATCCAGGCATGTTTTTGTCGCAACCCGGAACTGTGATGAGTGCATCGTAGTATTGAGCTCCACAAACCGTTTCAATGGAATCGGCTATTACATCTCGACTCACCAAAGAATAGCGCATACCATCGGTGCCATTCGACATGCCATCGCTCACTCCAATGGTATTGAATATCAATCCCACCAACTCATTTTCCCAAACTCCTTTTTTAATGATGGCTGATAGTTCATTCAGATGCATGTTGCAGGTGTTACCATCGTATCCCATGCTTGCGATTCCAACTTGCGCCTTTGCCAGGTCCTCATCGGTAAGGCCAATTCCATAAAACATCGCTTGCGCTGCGGGTTGCGTCGGATCCTGAGTAATGGTCTTGCTGTATTTATTTAAAATCATTTGTTTGAATTGTACTTAGATGATGGTTGATTTTCTAATTTGAATATTGGCTTTATGTACTGCTTCGTCAACCCGGTTCGTCATGTAATCGCACAACAGTTCGCCGATGGTTGAAGTGAAATAAAAATTAACTGGATCAATGTCTTTTGTAACAAATCCGTTTTGAATGGACCAATCAACTGCCTCCTTAATGGATTGTGCTTCTTCCATTAGACCCAGACTTTCCAGCAGCATTGCTGCAGATAGTATGGATCCAATCGGATTAGCAATATCTTTTCCTGTAGCTTGAGGATAAGATCCGTGAATGGGCTCAAAGAGCGAAGGACCTGTACCTATCGATGCAGAAGGAAGCAGACCCAAGGATCCGGCTAGCACACTGGCTTCGTCGCTGAGGATATCACCAAACATGTTCTCTGTGAGGATCACATCGAATTGTGCGGGGTGAAGAATTAACTGCATCGCTGCATTGTCCACAAACATGCATTCAGTTTGCACTTCAGGATATTCAAGGGATAACTCAGCAATGGTTTTTCTCCAAAGACGAGACGTTTCCAAGAAATTGGCTTTGTCAATGAGACAAAGTCGTTTCTTGCGTTGCAAGGCATGTGAAAATGCAAGTCGCCCAATTCGATTGATCTCATCTACGGAGTAGGTGCAGGTATCCAATGCCCATTGTCCATCTGCGCTTGATTTTTTTTCACCAAAGTAGATTCCACCTGTCAATTCTCGATAAATGATCAGGTCAGTGTTTTTAAGTCGATTGGATTTGAGAGGGGACAGATGATGCAATGCTGGATAGGTTTGCACCGGACGAATATTGGCAAATAAACCCAATTCTTTTCGCATGCTCAATAATCCTTGTTCGGGCCGCACTTTAGCAGAAGGATCATTATCAAAAGATGGATCGCCCACCGCGCCAAACAAAATTGCGTCACTCGTTTTGCAGAGTTCAAGCGTTTCAGAAGGGAAGGGAGAACCGGTAGATCGAATCGCGGTTGCTCCAATCTGACCAAATCGATATTCGAAATGATGACCAAATTTTTTTGCAACAGTATCCAGCACCCTCAGTGATTGATGAATCACTTCTGGACCGATGCCATCTCCTGGAAGTACTGCTATAGTTAGGGTTGGCATAGGATCAGGCATTGATGGTTTGCGCAAGTGCTTGGAGGTTCTCGTCTTTCACCTCTTTAAGTGAATCGGCCATTTCCAGAAAACGTTTGTACAATTCGTCTATTTCGTTGCGATTAAAATCAAAGCCAAGATTCTTGAAGCGATAGGCGAGGGCAGAGCGTCCACTACGGGCGGTAAGTACAATCTTTGAATTAGAAGCACCCACTTCTTCAGGTCGGATGATTTCATAGGTCTGTGCGTCTTTTAAAAATCCATCTTGATGAATGCCGGAAGAATGAGAAAAAGCATTTGCGCCAACAATCGCCTTATTGGGCTGAACCGGCATGCGCATGGTTTCTGAAACCAGTTGGCTGATGGGGTTGAGTTTTTCTGCATTGATTCGTGTATCCAATCCGAGATGTGCATGCTGTCGCATCACCATCACCACTTCTTCCAAGGATGTATTTCCAGCACGCTCACCCAAACCATTGATGGTGCACTCGATTTGTCCCGCACCGTGAATGGCGCCATAAATTGAATTTGCCGTTGCCAATCCTAAGTCGTTATGGCAATGACACGACAACACCGCTTTGTCCACATTGGGAACGTGATTGATCAGGTAGGCAATTTTTTCTCCGTATTGTGTGGGAAGGCAATAGCCTGTCGTGTCAGGAATGTTGACCGTTGTAGCGCCTGCTTTAATTACTGCTTCAACCACGCGAGCCAAGTATTCATTTTCAGTCCTTCCCGCATCTTCCGCATAAAACTCCACATCATCGGTATAATTCCTAGCCCATTTTACGGCCTGAATAGCGCGCTCCAGTATTTCTTCTCTGGTGCTGTTGAATTTGCTCGTGATGTGTGAATCGGAAGTTCCAATTCCAGTGTGGATGCGAGACTTGGCCGCGTGCTTTAGTGCTTCACCTGCCGTTTGAATATCTTTCTCAACAGCTCTGCTAAGTCCGCATACCGTCGCCTCTTTAACGATTTTTGCTATCTCGGATACCGATTCAAAATCACCGGGACTGGATATGGGGAATCCCGCTTCGATGATGTCTACCCCTAAGTCCTCTAACGCCAACGCAAGCTCAATTTTCTCCTTCGTATTGAGTTTACAGCCGGGCACCTGTTCGCCATCGCGAAGCGTTGTGTCGAATATGAGAATCCTTCTTCCCATCGTGGTTGTTGTTTATAAAATGTGGATAGCTCCAAAAGGGACTAATAGCTAATTTACCCTTAATCTGACCACCCATGAGAACAAAATCTTGTGTAAATTACGATATAAAACAATTATTTTTACTTAAATAATGCCTATTTATTAGATATTTTATTGTTTTTAAACTACGATGTCCAACCGATTAAAAAGCGATACGTTTCAGCTAATAAAAGCCATGGATAAGGGCGAAAAACGGAGCTTTAAACTCTTTATGAGGAGGGTGGCAATTCCAGAGAGCTTGAAGGTCATCACGCTGTTTGATGCGATGGACAAAATGGCCGTTTACGATGAGTCGCTTTTGCTGAAACGACATCCGGAATTAAAAAAGCAGCAGCTCTCCAATTTAAAGGCCCACTTGTACCGTCAACTGCTTTCCAGTTTACGCATGATGCGCAATGAGCAGGCCATTGACATGCAATTGCACGAACAATTGGATCAGGCACGGATTTTATACAACAAGGGACTATACCGCCAAAGTCTGAAAATTCTGAG